>JBDHYT010000163.1:0-6394 GCA_039811485.1 Marinilabiliaceae bacterium
ATTTACACGCTCATCGGGCGAGTGGGGATTGCGAATGGTAGGACCAAACGATATCATATCCCAGTGTGGATAGGCACTTCCAAGAATACCACATTCCAGGCCGGCATGAATCGCCTTAATCTCAGGAATTTTGCCATATTTACCCTGATATACGCCCTGCATTGTTTTAAGTATTGCAGAATCCATATTGGGTTTCCATCCCGGGTAACCGCCCGAAAACTCCACCTTGGCACCTGCCAACCTGAAAACACTATCAACCGATGAACAAACATCTTCTTTGGCAGTATCGACAGAACTACGAATCAAACATTTAACATCGACAACACCATTCTGCGAACGAATAATTGCCAAGTTTGTTGATGTCTCCACCAGTCCGGGCATATCGGTACTCATCCGAATCACACCATTCGGACAGCCCTGAACTGCATTAATAAGGTCGTCCTGCACCATCTCATGAATAACCTTCTCGGGCAACTCTGTGGCAGTAACTGTAAAGCTGAGTGTTGGCTCAACGTCTGCATATTCACTCTTAAATATTGTCTCAAAATTAGCAACCGCTTCGATGAAATCATCGGCATCGTCGGCATCGATTGTTACCACAGCAAATGCTTCGCGCGGAATGGCATTACGCATATTTCCGCCATCTATTGAAGCCAGACAGGCGTCAAACTCAGAAACAGCATATTTCAAGAATCTAAAAATCAACTTATTGGCATTACCCCTGCCTAAGTTTATATCCAATCCGGAGTGTCCACCCTTAAGGCCGGTAAGCGCAAGCCTGAAGGCCACATCACTCTTGGCAGTGGTAATTTCATCATAGGCGAAACTGATATTGGCATCGATACCACCGGCGCATCCAACATATAGTTCTCCTTCATCCTCCGAGTCGAGATTAAGCAGAATATCACCCTTCAACAGCCCGGGTTTCAATGCGTTGGCTCCGGTCATACCGGCCTCTTCATCCATTGTAACCAATATTTCAATAGGTCCGTGTTTTAGGCTCCTATCCTTAAGCAGAGCCAGGCCGGCAGCCACACCAATACCGTTGTCGGCACCCAGTGTAGTGCCATTGGCTTTTACCCAGCCATCTTCAATAATAGTTTCGATGGGGTCTTTATCGAAATCATGAACTTTATCACTATTTTTCTGCGGAACCATATCGATATGCCCCTGCAGAATCACTCCCATGCGGTTTTCCATACCGGGTGAGGCAGGCTTACGGATGATTACGTTACCAACCTCATCACGAATAGTCTCATAACCAAGTGATTTACCAAAATTCTCAACAAAATCTATTGCTTTGCCTTCTCTCTTCGACGGACGTGGTATCTGAGTCAATTCATAAAAACTCTCCCATAATCCGACAGGGTTTAATTTTGAGATTTCTTTACCCATAATGCTTTTATTTTATTGGATTACTAACTGATTACTAACACATTAAAAAATTCAATTTACCGCTCGCGACACACGTACAAGTGCACCAGTTGAGGTACAGAGTTCGATGGTGATATCGTTTTGACGAAGCATACTAACAGGCAGTGTTGCCACCTGACCAAACTGTGCAATCATCATCTCCTGCTCCATCAAAGGAATATTACGGTCGGTAATTTTCACAACTGCCTTACCCGGAAGTATATAACGCAATCCGTTAACCTCCTGGCTACGTTTAGCTCCAGCGGGAAGTTCGCTAACCTTTTTGGTGTCGATGCGTGCCACATCAATATATACGGGTGTTCCACTTACATTCATCCTGTCGAGGAAACCGTTTTGAGCCGAAAAGCGGAACAGCACATTATTGAAGGTGCTTGCCTCATCGGCAATATAGTCAAAGTAACGGGTTACGATAGTTTTTTTAACATCACCCACAAACATCGACATATACACAGTCTCAAGCCTTTCTATCTCTTTAAGCGACACTTCAATGGCACTTCCTTCGGCAAAATTCTTTGCGCCTTCGCCAGCCAACAGGTCGGTGCGTTTTTTACGAAGCCGGTAAACAGCAAATGCAGCCTCCTCGGCCATTGCTGCAAGCGATGTTTTGGTAAGCACCTCTTCGCAAAGAGGCACATCATCAAATCCGGCAACCGGGCGGCTAAAAGCCATAACATTGCTAATCAGAGCATTGTCATTTACAGACTTACATAAGTTAACTCCTGCAATAATTCCCTGGGGAGTAAGCGACAGAAGCGGAGCAGCTCCATTGCCATCGGTATCAATCTTGTACATACGCGACTCGTCGGGCATGCCAACAGATTGAAGAGAGACGCTATTTATTTGCCAAACCGTTTCATCCTCTTTTACCACATCGGTGATATTGAAGTACTTCTGTGAATAACGGTAGAATGGTCCAGCCTTGCGAACAACGATTTCGGCATCGACCTTAACCCTTATAACAGTCTTGGGAAGCGAATAAATCAACCCGTTGTTGGCTGCATCGTTATCCATTACCACTGGAACAACTCTACAATAGGCCTCACCTTTCTTCTGCGACCACGATGCCATGGGTAGAAGAGTAAACACCATAAGAAAAAACAGTATTTTACGCATAATTAACGATTTTACAACTATAAGATAACCAAACATCTACATCAAAAACAATAGGAATACCGGTTAATGGTTTTCAAAGTAAATAAAAAATTTATTAAATATCACTAATAACACTCCTTATTTGCTTAAAAGCGGCACCAATTTCCTCAACAATATCAGAAGCAATAAGCGACTCCTCCGATTGTCGGCCGAGGACGATATCACCGGCTAATCCGTGAAGATAAACTCCAAGAAGAGCCGCATCAGTGGCCTGATATCCCTGTGCCATAAGAGCAGCCAGAATACCGGTAAGTACGTCGCCACATCCTCCCGAAGCCATTCCTGCATTGCCCGAGGAGTTGAAAAAGGCTGTGCCATCGGGTGATGCCACCAAGGTATTATGTCCCTTCAACACAACCACTACCTTATGAGTTTCAGCAAAATCAATTGCACTCATCATTCTTGACCAGGCGTTGGAATGGTGTTCCGTTAAGCGGTCGAATTCACCCGGATGAGGAGTAATGATGCTCATCTCTGGAACCAGACTCCACCACTCCGGATTTAAACTCATAATATTCAAGGCATCAGCATCGAGTATCATTGGCTTCGCCCCTGCAACACTCAGAAGCTCCCTCAGAAACATCTGGGTTACAGTCTTTTGTCCCAGCCCTGGACCTACTGCCACCACACTGAATTTTGACATATCGGGTATAACGCTAAGTGAATCAGAGTCAGCATCGGTACTAACAATAGCCTCGGGCAGTGACGACTGCATAACGTCAACTCCGCACGCTGGCAGATGCACCGTAAGCAAACCCACTCCTGCCCTCACACAACCTTTTGAGGCAAGAACGGCGGCTCCTATCATACCTTTGCTGCCGGCGCATAGCAATACATGGCCGTAAGTACCCTTATGACTGAAAGGTTTACGGTTTTTCAGAACAGCCGCAACATCCTGAGCCTCGAAATAATAGAAGTCCGACTCCTCATTTTCGATGGCACCAGCATGAAGACCGATATCCAAAACCACCCAGTTGCCGAGACATTCAGCCAAATCGGAAAGCAAAAACGATATCTTTGGAAATTGGAAAGTTACAGTCCATGAAGCCTTAACAACACCATCGGCATCGACACCGCAATTATTTTCACCTCTAAAGCCGGTGGGAACATCAATGGATACAACTTCGGCAATTGAACTGTTGATAAATTTCACAACATCAAGCGAAATACCGCTGCATGGCCGCGAAAGTCCTGCACCAAAAATAGCATCTACAACAACATCGCCGGCTCCAATCACCGGAAAATCAAAGTAGGACTCCACCTTAACTACTGATGCTTTGGGATTTACCACCAAACGATCGAGATTTATCCTTGTCTCATCGGCAATATTGTCAGTTTCATGAACCAAAAACAGCGAAACCCTGTAACCATCGATAATAAGCATCCGGGCCAACGCCAGACCGTCACCACCATTTTTGCCGGGGCCTGCAAACAGATAGATATGTTGCGAATGGTTATACTTTGTTTTAAACCAGTCAAAAAGTTTCCGCACTGCACGTTCCATCAGATTGACAGAGAGAATGGGTTCATGTTCAACAGTATAACTATCGATTGAAGAGATTTGACTATTTGTGAACAACTTCATAATAAACAGATTAATCTAAAAGAGAGAAACTACTATTTAGAAACCGAAACTTAATTAAATTACAAATAATACAAACAAGAAAACAAATTTTTATGCCAATATATCAAAATCAGAAAACAGATGACCAAAATCATATATAACACATCAAACAGCATATCAACATAACTATCTGACACACAATTAATAAGGCAATAACGCTTAAAAAATGTTGCGAATACAAAAATTTGCAAAAGCCCTTTTAATAGTTATTTTTGCCAATCAGAAAAAACAATAAACATAAATTAAGAACAGACATGACTAAAGGACATCCCAAAGGACTCATTGCTGCCGCACTGGCAAATATGGGTGAGCGCTTCGGCTTTTATACCATGATGGCTATTTTGACACTATTTTTGATGTCGAAATTCAACATCTCGGGAACAGAGGCTGGCACACTATACTCAATTTTTTACGGAGCCATCTATATTTTGGCTTTGGTGGGCGGAATTATTGCCGACCGGCTACAAAACTACAAAGGGACAATTATTGCCGGTCTCTTAGTGATGTCGCTGGGATATATACTTTTGGCGATGCCTGCACTGATTACAACAAAATATATTGCTTTGGGTGCGTTGTTGGTTATAGCCTTTGGAAACGGTCTTTTCAAAGGAAACCTGCAAGCCCTTGTGGGTCAGATGTATGACGACGAGCAATATCGCAGCAAACGCGACTCGGGTTTCCAGATTTTCTATATGTTTATCAATATTGGGGCTGTGTTTGCGCCGTTCCTTGCCACTTGGGTACGCAACACCTTTGTAAAGATGCAGGGCTATGCCTACAATGCCGACCTACCAGGTCTCTGCCACCAATTCCTCGATGGCAAGATGAATGAGGAAGTCATCAATGGTCGTTTTAGCGAGCTGGCAAATCAAGTTTCAGGTGGTACCGGCATACCTGCCAACTTATCGGAATTTGCAGCCAGCTATCTGAATGCTTTCAACACAGGCTTCCACTACGCCTTTTTAACTGCCGTAGTAGCAATGGGTATCTCACTTGTTATCTTCCTTGCCACCAAACGCCACCTTCCAACTCCAAAGGCGAAAGAGAAGGTGAAAGTAAATATTTCGGCTGAGGAGATTCATGCCAATGCAAAAGAGATAAAACAACGCATCTACGCCCTGCTTGCCGTATTTGGTATCGTAATATTCTTCTGGTTCTCATTCCACCAGAACGGCCTGACACTCACCATGTTCGCAAAAGACTACACCCTATTGGGCGGAATTTTTAGTTCGGCCGAGATTTTCCAGTCAATCAACCCCGGTCTTGTGGTGCTGCTTACTCCGGTTGTAATTCTTATTTTCAGCCGTCTGGCCAAGAAAGGCAAAGAACCATCAACCCCAAAGAAGATAGCCATAGGTATGGGTATTGCAGCTTTTGCTTTTGTGGTTATGGCTGTTGGATCGATAGGATTACCACTTCTTAAAGATGTGAATGCGCAGGGCGGATTGCCAGATGCAGCAAGGGTAACACCCTGGCTTCTGTTTGCCACTTATTTCATCCTTACTGTGGCTGAGCTATTTATCTCTCCACTTGGATTGTCGTTTGTATCGAAGGTAGCACCCGCTCACATGCAGGGTCTTATGCAGGGTGGCTGGCTTACAGCAACTGCACTGGGTAACTTCTCGCTTTTCCTTGGTGCAATGATGTACGAAAACATATCGATATCGATAACCTGGACTGTATTTATTTCGGTATGTCTGCTGTCGATGTTAGTGATGCTTGGAATGGTGAAATGGCTCGAGCGAGTAGCTAAGTAACCCTAATGGGCAACAAAATAATACAAAAGGAGGCTGGGAGCCTCCTTTTTTTATTTATGATTACTACTTTCTAATTTCGCAGTATCAGCATTGGATGCTGAGGCTTAAGAACCATCTGCTTGGTAAAGCTGGGTTTAAACATACGGTCGAGGAACTTAAGGTCGTGGCGCACCAGGGTAGCAAAGTGCGAATCATTCTCAACCATAAAGTCGAGAATTGCCTTGCGGATATCGTCGCCCTCAACAAAATGAAAACTAATGGTTATACCCGGAAGAAGCGCAAGCAGTTGCTGCTCAACTTCAAGGCGGTTCACATACTGACTACCGAGCACATTAACAAACAGTAACTCGGCACCTGTCATGGTGGCAACTGCTGCCAATGGCTTCATGATATCGCGGTTTTCTATACTCTTCATATCGGTGGCAAA
>JBDHYT010000164.1:0-6382 GCA_039811485.1 Marinilabiliaceae bacterium
CCTGATGGTTGATAAGCGGATAGCTCTCTCCCTCCTTCTCTCCGCTCATGGCCTGCAAGTTACCGGCAGCATTGTAGATATAGGTTATTTTCTCCTTGTCGGGATAGGCCATGCTCCTCACGCGGTTCCAACTGTCGTACTCGGCAGGCCACACGTAAGTGCGTATATCGGTAAGGCTCAGCATAATGGCTTTCACCGTTTTAGTCACATCGCCCAGTTTACCATTTCGTACGAACAGCTTATTGATTTTTCAGATAGGAATCAGACAACCAAATTCATGACTAATAATCGACTAAACAATTATTTACCCAACTTTTGAGGTTAAAAAAAAAGAGCCTGAACATTGCCAGACTCTTCTTTTTACAAACGCTTCGTAATCACTTGGCCATGTCGGCAAAGTACTTGTAGAAGTATGGTATTGTCTCAATTCCTTTATAAAACTGCTCAAGCGGATAGTTCTCATTGGGCGAGTGGATAGCATCCGATTCGAGACCGAAGCCCATAAGTACCGATTTAACACCCAGTATCTTCTCGAAGTTGGAGATGATAGGAATAGATCCACCACTTCGCACCGGAACAGGAGTTCGGTTATAAACTGTCTCGAAGGCTTTTTCGGCAGCTTTGTATGCCGGCAGGTCTATTGGGCAGACATAACTTGGCCCGCCATGAAGCGATTTCACATCCACCGTAACATATTCGGGTGTTATCTTTCTGAAATGGTCGATAAGAAGTTGTGCAATCTCTTCATGCTGCTGATTTGGTACAAGACGTGACGATATTTTGGCATAAGCCTTTGACGGAAGCACTGTTTTTGCACCTTCGCCTGTATAACCACCCCAGATACCGCACACATCAAACGACGGACGAATACCTGTGCGCTCATTGGTTGTGAAGCCTTTTTCACCCTTAAGAGCTTTCACATCAAGAGCTTTCATATAATTCTCTTCGTTATACGGAGCCTTGGCCATCATGGCACGCTCCTTGTCGCCCACCACAAGCACATCGTCATAAAAGCCGGGTATTGTAACCTTACCATCCTCATCAGTAATAGAAGTAATCAGTCGGCACAGTTCATTAATCGGGTTGGCAACAGCACCACCAAAGAGTCCGGAGTGAAGGTCGCGGTTAGGTCCTGTAACCTCAATCTGCCAGTATGCCAGGCCACGAAGGCCGGTAGTAATTGCTGGTACTCCGGGGGCAATCATTCCTGTGTCCGACACAAGGATTACATCACTCCTTAGCATGTCTTTGTTTTCGATACAGAACGCAGGCAGGTTGGGCGAGCCAATCTCCTCTTCGCCTTCGATAAGGAACTTAACATTACACGGCAACTGATTGGTTTTAACCAGATACTCGAATGCTTTGGCGTGCATAAAGGCCTGTCCCTTATCATCATCGGCACCGCGGGCATATATCTTTCCATCGCGTATCTCCGGTTCGAATGGAGGACTCACCCATAAATCGACGGGATCGACAGGCATCACGTCGTAATGGCCATAAACCATCACTGTGGGCAGTTTAGGGTCGATTATCTTCTCGCCATAAGCCACCGGGTTGCCGTTGGTTGGAAGCACAACAGCCTTATCGGCACCTGCCGAAAGCATCAGTTCGACCCATTTTTCGGCGCAACGCTGCATATCAGCCTTATGTTCCGACGACGAACTTATTGAAGGGATGCGGATTAACCCGAACAACTCGTCTATAAACCGCTCTTTGTGAGTGTCGATATATGACTTTAAACTCTCCATAATATATCTTTCTATTAAAATTCGTTGTAAAATAGGAAATTCTATCGGAATAGAAAACGAAATAAGTCACATCGGTAAAGAAAGATAATAAAAAAAGCCGCTTCACAGACGAAGCAGCTTCTTATCATACTAAACGTTGTACAGTTATGAGTTGGCACATGTATGAAACACGGCAGTAACATCCTCATCCTCTTCGAGTTTACCAAGCAGTTTTTCAAACTCGGCATATTGCTCTTCGGTAAGTTCTTTGGTATCGTTTGGAATTCGCTCAAACTCTGCACTATCTATCTCGTAGCCATTCTCTTCCAGAAATTTCTGAATCGGGCCGAACGATTCGAACTCACCATAAACCATAATGTGGTCGTCCTCGGCAAATATCTCTGATACTCCGGCATCGATCATCTCAAGTTCAAGTTCCTCAATATCAATACCCTCTTTAGCTTTCACCTTAAAGTTACATTTATGCTCAAACAGGTAGTCAACCGAGCCCGATGTGCCAAGCGAACCGTTGTATTTATTGAAATAGCTGCGCACATTGGCAACTGTCCGTGTGGGATTATCAGTAGCTGTTTCAACCAGAACCGCAATACCGTAAGGGCCGTATCCTTCGTAAACCACCTCTTTATAGTCGGTTTGATCTTTTGAAGTTGCTTTTTTGATGGCTCTTTCCACATTCTCTTTGGGCATATTGGCAGCTTTAGCATTCTGCATCAGCACACGCAATCTCGAGTTGGCAACAGGATCGGGGCCGGCTGCCTTCACTGCAATAATAATCTCCTTACCCAGCTTGGTAAAGGTCTTTGCCATTGTGCCCCAACGCTTTAGTTTTCGGGCTTTTCGATATTCAAACGCGCGTCCCATAGTATATTTTATCCTTTTTTTTAATATTTATTGATGGCAAATTTAACCCTTGTAGTCAAATTTGCCAAAAATGAGCCTTAAATTATGAGGCAAGAATAATTAGCAGTCGAAATTACTCTCTCTCTCCACTTTTGATATTCTCCTTTGCAAGTACTCCGGCAATATTCTCGAGCTCCTGATAGAAAGCTTCGCCATATTTACGTATAATGGGTTCCTTTAGAAACTGATATACAGGCACTCCTGCTTTATTGCCAAGTATCCGTGCCGGCTCGCACACAAACCACTCGTGATAGTTAAGGGCCTGGAATGTACGATATTGGGTAACACGGATAGGATAAAGATGACACGAAATTGGTTTTTTAAACGACACCTTACCATCGTTATAAGCCTGCTCTATTGCACATTTCCAGATGCCGTCGTTGCCACGCACTGCATAAACACACTCTTCTTCGCCAAGTATTGGTGTCACCTTGTCACCATCGGCATCGATCACCCATTTGCCGTTTTTCTCTATTTCGGCTATTGCCACAGGAGTAAGGTAGGGCTTTACAGTCTCGTAAATCTCCTCCAGAATCCTGGTTTCATCATCCTCAAGCGGAGCTCCCGACTCGCCGGCCACACAGCACTCGCCATGACATGCATTAAGATCGCAAATAAATTTTTTCTCAAATATGTCGAGGCTTATCACCTTATCATCAATCTGTACCATTCAACATCTAATTTCGTTATTGGGGTGTAAAGATACCAATAACTATTGGTTAGTGAGTAGAAATCAGAATAAAAAAAGGAGGCTTTAACCTCCTTTTAATAGTAATATCAATAGTTTGTGCACTCAAGTTCAAAGAATGCCTGTGGATTGAGACAAGCAGGGCAGTTCTTCGGAGGCTTGGTTCCTTCGTGAAGGTAGCCACACTCGCGGCATTTCCACACCATCTTGTCGCCACGCTCAAACACCTGGCCATTCTCAAGATTATTGTACAATTTGCGGTAACGCTCTTCGTGGGCTTTCTCAACTTTGGCAATTATTTTGAATGCCGAGGCCACATCTTTAAATCCCTCTTCCTCGGCAATGCGGGCAAACTCAGGATAAAGCTCAACCCACTCTTCGTTCTCGCCATTGGCTGCTGCCTCAAGGTTTTCGAGAGTAGTACCAACTTTTCCGGCAGGATATGAAGCAGTAATCTCTACCATTCCACCCTCAAGGAAGCTGAAGAAACGACGTGCATGCTCGCGCTCGTTATATGCAGTCTCTTCAAATATTGCAGCAATCTGCTCAAGTCCTTCGGCACGGGCCTGTTTTGCAAACATCTCATAGCGGTTACGTGCCTGAGACTCACCGGCAAAGGCCTTCAGTAGGTTTTGCTCGGTTTTAGTTCCGGTTAATCTGTTCATCTTATAGGTATTTAATTGTGTCGAAATTAACAATAATTCCCTTCAATGACCCTATCTAAAATAAAAAAGCACCCCTAAGGATGCTTTTTATATCAAATCTAAATTGAAATTAAGCCAAAGTAATCAATGACTGACCGCTCATTTCGGCCGGTTGCTTCACTCCCATTATTGTAAGGATTGATGGTGCCACGTCTGCTAGGATACCGTCTTTGACAGTTCCTTTACGGTCGGTAACCCATATAAATGGTACGGGGTTAAGCGAGTGGGCTGTATTTGGCGATCCATCGGCATTCAAGGCATTGTCGGCATTACCGTGGTCGGCAATAACAATAGCCTCGTAACCGTTGGCAATGGCAGCTTCAACCACAGCCTTCAAGCACTCATCAACAGTTTTTACAGCCTTTTGAATAGCTTCGTACACGCCGGTATGGCCAACCATATCGCCATTGGCAAAGTTAAGAACAATAAGGTCGTACTTATTTTTGTTCAATTCGGCCACCACATTATCCTTAACCTCATGAGCACTCATCTCGGGTTGCAAATCGTAGGTTGCCACCTTAGGCGAGTTCACAAGTATCCGGTCTTCGCCTTTAAACACCTCTTCGCGTCCGCCGGAGAAGAAGAATGTTACGTGAGCATATTTCTCGGTCTCGGCAATACGAAGCTGGGTAAGACCGTTTGCCTCCATCACCTGTCCCAATGTTTTATCCACATTATCCTTGTCGAACAGAATGTGCATTCCTTCAAATGTAGCATCATAAGGAGTCATGGTGCAGTAGTGTAGCGGCATGGTTTTCATTCCGTGCTCGGGCATATCTTTTTGTGTAAGCACCACGGTAAGCTCGCGTGCACGGTCGTTACGATAGTTGAAGAAAACTATAACATCGCCCTCTTTGATTGTTGCAACAGGTTTACCGGCCTCATCCACAGCCACAATTGGCTTGATAAACTCATCGGTAACACCCTCATTGTATGACTCTTCAATGGCATCAACAACACATTTTGCCTGCTTTCCGGTACCATGAACCATCAGGTCGTAGGCCTCTTTGACACGCTCCCAGCGCTTGTCGCGATCCATAGCATAGTAACGGCCAACAACTGAAGCAACTTTTCCGCCAACGGTTTTCATCTGGTCAAGAAGTTCGGCCATAAAGCCTTTACCGCTCTTAGGGTCGGTATCGCGTCCATCCATAAAGGCATGAACATAAGTCTTATCAATACCAAAACCTTTGGCTACCTCAAGAAGCTTGTACAGATGCTCCTGGCTGCTGTGTACACCACCCTTCGACACAAGACCAAGGAAATGAACCTGCTTGTTGTTCTCCTTGGCATAGCTCAAAGCCTTAACAAGCTCAGGGTTTTTGGCAATGGTGCCATCGGCACAGGCACGGTTGATTTTCACAAGATCCTGATACAGAACGCGTCCGGCACCAATATTGAGGTGGCCTACTTCAGAGTTACCCATCTGACCATCGGGCAGACCAACATTCTCGCCACTTGCCTGAAGCTGCGAGCTTGGATATTTTTGAGTAAGACTCTTGAAAAATGAGGTTTCACCATTATAAATCACATCCGATTTTGAATGGTCGCCGTAACCCCATCCATCGAGAATCACTAAAATTGTCTTCTTATTCATATCTGTATAATTTTACTTTTTCCTGATAATTTCAAAAATAAAGACATTCTGTCGTGTGCCACATCATCAAATCACCCTCGCCGGCCAGTTTGTCATAAAGAGTTGCAAAACTACCTAAATTCAGTGACAATAGAAACAAAAGTCATCAAAAACAGAATCGTCATTATCTAAAACAAAGATTAATCCAAAGGGTTGACTATCACCAATGAATTAACAATTATTAAACAAAAAAAGGCCACCGTTGCGGGCAGCCTTCCTGTTTACCAAAATGTCAATAACTTAACGAAGTGCAAGAAGCTCCTGAGTCTCCATTAGCTGTTGCAGCTGGGCAGCAGTTGTATGCAAAGGATCTACATCGAAGCTGCTACCGTCGGGCATAAAGATGCGGGCAAGTTTATTGCCATTGGCATCTTCAACAACCTGAACCAGTTTAACGTTTCCATCCTCTTTTTGAAGCATCCATGCCGATTCGTTTTCATCAAAAACAAGAGTAGTCTTCTGGCCTTTGTTCTCACCTGTCAGCATCTCAATCTCGCATTTGTTGTGTGAGGCAACAAGTTTCATCTGCTGACCATCTTTCTCAATAATCTGCTCTTTTACTTCACCCTCTTTCATTGCGATAGGATTGTCGCCACCCCAGAACTCAATGGTATTGAACAATACAGCATCAACAAAGGTAGTAACACCATATACCGGAACAACCACAAATGCAAAGAATACAACGGCATTAACAAACTTATCGCCA
>JBDHYT010000165.1:0-6364 GCA_039811485.1 Marinilabiliaceae bacterium
GAGGAAATTTTTTCAGGTATTATAAGGATAACTGGGTAAATAACTAAGACACAGTTTTTGCTCCAAGGGCATGAAATGAGGTCGTTATTGAATAAAACCAGCCAAAACAGCACTATGATTATTTACTTGGGTTACAACAAGGGCATTAAATTTGCATATTGAATAATAATGTTAGAATTTTACATCAGAATATTTGCATATTTTATTCTAATTACTAAATACAGCTAAGGTTATGATGATACTGCAGCTTCTGATTGTATTATTAGCCCTTTATGTGGGTGCCCGCTATGGCAGCATAGCCTTGGGTATGATTTCGGGTATTGGCCTGGCTCTTTTGGTGTTTGGCTTTGGACTCCAACCCGGCACCCCTCCCACCGATGTCATTTACATCATAATTGCAGCCGTAACCTGTGCAGGAGTGCTACAGGCATCGGGCGGTATGGACTATCTTATTCAGATGGCCGAAAAGGTGTTGCGAAAGCATCCTGAGCGAATAACTTTTTATGCTCCCTTCAGCACATTTTTTCTTACCGTATTGGTTGGTACTGGTCATGTGATGTACACACTGATGCCTATCATCTGCGACATATCGTTGAAAAAAGGAATCCGCCCCGAGCGTCCGTGTGGTGTTGCATCCATTGCATCGCAGGTAGGTATCACCTGTTCGCCCATTGCGGCAGCCGTTGTGGCTTTCGTCGCCATCACCAACGAAAAAACGGGATTGGGCATTACCATTCCACAAGTTCTTATGGTAACACTTCCGGCAAGTATAATTGGCCTGTTGGTGGCAGCACTCTTCAGCTACCGTCGCGGTCTCGACCTCGATAAAGACCCTAAGTTCCAGGCGCGTCTGGCCGATCCAAAAACACGTGAATATATGTTTGGCAACAGTGCCACCAGCCTCAATGTAGAACTCCCTGCATCAGCACATTACTCTGTTTATATTTTTCTTACAGCAATAGTAAGCATCATCATATTAGCCTCTTTCCCCTCAATACTTCCGGCATGGGGCAATCCGGCCCAGCCACTGTCGATGGCTATTGCCATCCAGATTATCATGCTTTCGGCTGCCGCACTGATGGTTATGTTGTGTAAGGTTGACCCCAAAAAGGTAGTAGCCGGGTCGGTATGGCAGGCCGGAATGGTGGCCGTGGTAGCAATTTACGGCATTGCATGGCTGGCCGACACATATTTTCTTAACTACAAAACCGAGATGATGCTTTCGATGCGCGACATGGTGGCAGTCTATCCGTGGACTATTGCTTTCGTGCTGTTTGCCGTATCGATACTTATCAACACACAAGGAGGCGTTGTGTTGGCCATCATGCCGCTTGCCTACGAATTGGGTATTCCTTTCCCGGTTCTTCTCGGAGTGTTCCCTGCCATATATGGTTACTTTTTCATACCCAACTATCCGTCGGATATTGCCACAGTAAACTTCGACCGCTCGGGAACAACCGTAATAGGCAAATATCTTCTCAATCACAGCTTTATGATGCCCGGCTTTACAACAATATTAACAGCCACAATCGTTGCATATTTTATGTCGATGATGATTTACTAAACATCAAAAAACCAGAATCACAATTCTATGTATCTCAACTGTTTCCGATTTTTATCGGAGCGTTAAATGAGATGCTTGATTTATGATTAGTAGTTCGACAAGCTCACTATGACGGGCTTCGTCACCCTGAGTTTTTACCCAATAAATTGGTCATAATGTGTTGATGACAAGAGACGAATGGAACGCTTGCAAATGAAGGACTTATGCAAATCTGTCATAGGTAGTCCCAAACCAAAAAAAATTTAGGCATAATGTGTTGATGACAGAGGGAAAATCTGTCTTTGATAGCCGGGCGCGGAACAGATAATATCAACCAATCACAATGATATCACCCCATTAATACTCAACGCCTTATGGGTAACATCCACAACCTGGTCGGCGTTATCCATACTGGCTACGCATGTTACTGCAATGTGTTTCAGATTTTTAGTGTGATTATATGTCACTCGTCCATGTTTAGGCAACACATCAACAACCTTATTTACCCGATCATCGGAATTGGGGACTATAAATTTGAACATATAGTCCATTGGCCATGTCTTATGTTCCATAAGTACGGCTCTAAGTCTTTCAAGATTCAATATATCCATGGTTTTTATTTTTTCAACATTCAATTTATTGTTCGACTAATATTCTCTCAATCAGTTCGTCAATCTGCTGTGGTGACAACATCAGCATAGGATAATCAACCGAACTGTCGGCCCATTGTTTCTCTATTCCGAAGTAATTCTCGTTGGAATCATTGCCATCCATTTTGGCAAGTTCGGCCTGTTTAAACATCCGCCACCGCTCGAGATAGAGCGAACCAAGCAAGCCTCCCCACTCCTTATGTGCATAATCGTGCAGATCGGTGACCGGATTATCGGGTCCCCAATAGCTAATCTGAGTTTTGGCATTTCTTATAAGCAGCTCTTGTTCAGCCTTATCCTTACTTAAACTCTTTGCCTGGTTTAACCATGACGAAAGAGAGAAAAACCTGCTGCTATTGAGCAGACTATCCTGCTGCATCAGCATATACTCAAACTTGTCATAAGCATCGGCAAACTGTTTTCTGTTTTTTTGTTCAACAGCTTTCACCATCTGGGCATAAACACCATCGGCACGGTTGGCCAACAGTTGTCGCACAAAATCGGTACGATCGGCCAGATATGTCTCTGTACGACCGATTTCATCGCCGGCCTCAACAAAAAGCTTTACTGCAATCTCAAACAATGATGTATCATAATTTCGTTTTCGCGTTCCCCAGCTGCTAACCGAGTGAATTTCAAGTGCGGGACGGGCACAGAAAACCGACTCCGAAGGCCCCTCCTGATAAACCAACGGGCTGCTGTATGCTGTCTGAAGCAGTAACTCCCAGGCCTTCTCCAATTTCGGGGTTGTAACACCGTAGCGTGACAAAATATACCCCTTAATCCAATCGTTGACATTCATTTTTTGATTCTGCCATGCCAGATCAGCCATCAATTCGTAGGCCGGAGGGTTATTGTCGATTCCTTCGGGGATGAATCCAACGCCCTTCATCAAACGGCCATAATTACTTGTGCGGGCACGATAAACCTCATCTGCAAATCGTTGAAGACGGCCATAAAGACCGGTTTTTTCGCCAAAGTTGCTCACGTGAGCCCACACAAAAGGGGTATTTTCATATCCGTTGCGACGCTCCCAGTTGGCAGTATTCTCGCCAAAGAGTTCGATAACCAATGTTTTCGATTTTTCGAGACCTCCAAGCAGCTCTTTCGAAGGGTTTGATTGCCATCCCTGAAGTACCCAGGTACTCGAGGGGTAATATTTCAACATCTGCTGTTGGATAAGTGCTGCCGAACGAGATACATCGGCACCTCCGGTACGCCCGCCTTCATGGAAAGGTTCTCCGCCAAAATAGTGAATATCAGAACCATAATTGCTCTTCATTGCCTCATAATAGACTGCTGCCATCTTTTCAAAAACCGGATCTTCGGGCAACAGGAAGTCGGGGCGAATAAAACCTCCTGCCCAGCTTCCCTGTTCAATAACTTTAACATCCAGCTTCTCTTTGAGTTTGACAGGTACCATACCATAGAATCCTTGTGTAACAGGCTCTATACCAAGCTCATTCATTCGTTTCAGAATTTTACGTGCCAAATCGGCTTTTTCATCTATCATATTTTGGGTAAGCGGTCCGCCCCATCCTTCGAGGTTACCCATCAGCCACCAGGCAGTAAAGGCATGTCCCGGAAGAAATTCCAGAATCTCCTCATCTGAAAAACCAAACCGGCGCAGGGTCTGTTGCCACACTATCTCTGTACCTACCGGCATCAGCATAAGGTTAATGCCATTAAGTGCCATCCAGTCGAGTTCCCTCTCCCACTCCTTCCAGCCGTAAAAACTCATTGTATAGTTGATGGTGCAATAATTCAGCGCATAACGAACCGGGAATGCGTCAACTTTTCGCACCGGCATCATCACTTTGGGCAACTGGCTCACCGGCTGGAGATTATCGCCCAAATGCGACATACTTCTATTACAGTAGTTTTTCAGATAATAGTTAAGCCCTGCAGCGGCAGCGTTAACACCCGATGCTTTTATTACAATTTTACCTTTCGATGATGATAATTCAAAAACATCATGTCCATCCTGACTCTTAATATCTTCAAACCTAATCTTTCCCGAAAGCCAGGGTATCTGACGGTCGATAAGTTTTAATACAGGCTTAAAATCGGCTGCCGAAATATTGACTATTAACATCATAGTCAAACCCACAGTTAATATTCTCCTCATTTTTTTGATACAATTAAGATTAGTACACGAGATAGAAATGGGCTTGTAAATTTCACACTTTTTTGTCCAATTTCAAAACAAATAATTTTGAATCCATTTCAATCGAAAAGTACCAAAACCAGACAAAATCTCACTATTTTTTACAGGTTGCAATTGATAGTTTTGTAATTCAAATCATAAAACATCTACCAAAAATGAAAATAGCAACAACTGTTACATGTGTATTATTGCTGATGCTGATTTGTGTGAGCACAGCCGGTCAGATTGCAATCGTAAAAAACGGCAAACCACAGTCCCGATTAGTGATTGACAGCAGCGTAGATGCCGACAACAAAGCAGCAAACCTGATGAATTTTTTCATACAACGCATCACTGGAACTAAACTGCCTATAGTTGAAGCTAATCAAAAAATAAAAAATGGTGATATCATTATTGGTGATTATCAAAGTAGTGCAACATTTTTGTTTACTGATTTGGGATTTGGGATTTGGTTAATGTAAACAATTGGGAGCTGCTTGTGTGAGGCGGCTCCTTTTTTTCATGAATCACTAAACAATCATAAATTCCTATTTGTATCTTTACGTGACATTTTTCAATATCAATCATGAAAACCCAAGGATACATACATCTTTACACCGGCAACGGAAAAGGAAAAACAACAGCTGCTTTTGGCCAGGCACTTAGAGCTGCAGGTGACGGCAAAAAAGTATTTATAGCACAATTTGTTAAAGGGATGAAATATTCGGAAATTGATGCTGTCGAAAAGTTTTTGCCACACCATATTACTACCCGTCAGTACGGTCTTGAGTGCTTCATCAACCGGGAACCTTCGCAGGCCGACATAGATGCTGCACGTAAAGGCATTGATGAAGTTAAAACTATAATTGCCGGAAACGAATTCGACATGATAATTCTTGACGAGATATGTATTGCGCTATACTACAAACTCTTAGAAACATCCGAAGTGATTGGGATACTGAAACAAAAACACATTCCGACCGAAATTGTACTGACCGGCCGATATGCACCCGAGGAGTTGATTAATTTTGCCGATCTGGTGACCGAAATGAGAGAGGTTAAGCACTACTACACATCGGGAGTAATGGCCCGGAAAGGCATTGAGTTTTAAAAACCTGCCTTCATTTTCATTTCCCACTCGAGCATGCCGGCCTTGCGAGCCGCCCCCCAGCCAAACTGCCCCAGTTCGCCATTGCTGCGAATAACCCGGTGGCATGGAATCAGGAAACCTACGGGATTGGAACCCACTGCACTTGCTGCAGCCCTAACCGCATTTTCGTTCCCGGCCACCTTAGCCACATCACCATACGACACCACCTCTCCGAAAGGAATTGTAGAAAGAGCTTTCCACACTTCGACCTGAAAAGGAGTGCCACTCAGACACAATGTTAACCGCTCTTCAGGATTCAAAGCAAAAACATTATCAATCAACACCCTGGCCCTGTCGTCGTATCGTGCTATTCTGCATTTATCATAGTCGGCCTGAAACTTACCGAAATAATCAGCATCGGCCATATCCACAAAAGAGAGCATAAATATTCCCCTTTCGTTCCAGGCCACAAAAGATCGTCCAAACGGTGAATCGGAGAATCCGGCACTAATAGAGACATCTCTCCTACGCAAATCGGCAGGTTTACACACAACTATGTCCAACTGACACACTTTTGAGTAACCATTATCGGCAAAACCCCATTTACCGTTTTTATTTACAACCACTGCACGGCTGTTACCAACGATACTGCGCTGCAAAGCATTATCATCCATATCGATAGAAAAAGTGTTACAACAACTAAAATACAATATTTATATGGTTTTTGATGGGACGATTTAGGAGAATTATAATTAAATTTAATCAGACCATAGGAAAATTAAGAAATCTGTTTCTTACTACAATAACAGCAACTTATTTATGCCGACTCAAAATGGCTTTAACCGAAAAAGAACATATAACCAGAATTATCAACGGAGAGCATGAGCTTTTTGCATCTATCGTGCACAAATACAAGGATATGGTATTCAGGGTTT
>JBDHYT010000166.1:0-6354 GCA_039811485.1 Marinilabiliaceae bacterium
AGACACTGTCTGGACAATTTGAAAACGTTGATAATCTGTTAAAATTAAGTTGGAGCCACTACATTGAAATCTTAAAAGCAGATAGCGACCTTGAAGTTAGTTTTTACGTCAAACAATCTGAAAAAGAAAATTGGAGCGTTCGGGAACTCAAACGACAAATGAAAAGTATGTTGTTTCATCGTTTGGCTTTGAGCAAAGACAAGAAAGGTGTTTTGGAACTTTCAGAACAAGGACAGGAAATTCAAAAATCAGAAGACATTTTGAAAGACCCTTACGTTTTGGAATTTTTGGATATCCCCGAAAACCACCAATACCTTGAAGGCGAATTGGAAGAAAAACTGATTTCTAACCTACAAAATTTCCTATTAGAATTAGGTAAGGGTTTTACGTTTGAGAAACGGCAATACCGAATTTCAATAGGCGGAAAACATTTTTACGTTGATTTGGTTTTCTATCATCGTATTTTGAAATGCTTTGTGCTAATTGACTTGAAACGTGGCGAAGTAACACACCAAGACGTTGGACAAATGAATTTGTATCTCAACTATTTCAGAAAAGAACAAAACACAGAGGGCGACAATTCGCCAATCGGGATTGTTTTAGGTGCTTCAAAACACAACATTTTAGTTGAATATGCAACTGAAAACATAGGAAACCAACTATTCATCAGCAAATACCAACTTTACCTGCCCGACAAAAAGCAACTTGAAAACGAACTAAACAAATTATTATATGACGAGTAAAACCAACCTGCCAGCCACCAACATCGGTTTTGCAAGAGAGCGGGTTGAGTGCTTCGTTTGAAACTTTTTCGCTATCTTTTAAGTCCGCGCTTCGTTTGAAAGTTAGTGCATAAAATCCGCTCCCTCGCAAAGCCGAAAACCGTTAGCCGCCACCCTAAAAAACAGCCAATAATACTGAGTGGCGACAATATGGCAAAACCTGTGAAGCGTATGCGCCCGAGCAACTACATATTTCTACAGTAGATTTTTGTCGATAAATTGCGGCAAAAGATCTTTGAAATTTTTGGAAGGTGTATATTGAATGTTGTCCATCACATATTTTAGCCAGCTTTGAGGTTCGATGTCGTGCTTTTTACATGTTCCGAAAAAACTGTAGAACATGGCAATGTCACTTGCGGCATCGTGTGAACCGGCAAAAAGATAATTTTTGCGGCCAATAGCCAACGGACGTATTGCATTTTCAACCAGATTGCTATCTATCTCAAGCATTCCGTTGTGAAGATAATTCTGCAGTCTGTCCCAATGATTAATACAGTAAAGGATGGCTTTGCCTATAGGAGTGCGTGGAGGAACACCTTTATGTTTGAATATGAACTTACCTATATCGTTAATTACCGGGAGGGATTTTTCCAATCTCAAGGCATGCCTGCTGTCATGACTCAGGTTGTTTTCTCGTGCCTCCTCCTCCACCGCATACAGTTTCTGGATTTCCGTTAAGATATACGTGGCATATTCTTTATGGTTTGTGAGTGCATGTTCGAAGTAACGCCTTGCGTGAGCCCAGCACGAGAGATGTATTAAATCGGGATTTTTAGACAGAGAGGTATATCCCGAATAACCATCGGTTTGAATAAAGCCCTTAAAAGTATTCAGGTCGTCAATGGCTCCTTTGGCCGAACGGCTCTTATGGTACTCGAACAGAACTGATTTTGATAATGGGGCATACCGAACCCACATATATCCTTGGTGACATATGCCTTTTTTATTTCTGTCCTGTACTTTTATCGGGGATTCGTCTATCATTTGATAAATTTCTCTGTAGACGCATAGTTGGTGTATTTTGTAGAGTGCCCGTATTCGATTAGCCCCTAACTTAACCCACGATTCCAGTGTGCTTTTCGGGACCTGGACTCCCATCTGGGAAAGCATGTGCAGGATTCGGTGATATGGCAGGTGATATAAAAACTTATTAACAAATATATTAGAAACCAGTGAGGTGCTCGCAATACATTTATCCAGTGGACGCTCAAGTGGTGCAATCACTTGTTGCTGATTCCCTTTGCTGTCTTCTTTGGTGATATATTTTTTGCGGATGTAACGATTAACTACAAGTTTGGCAGGTGTATAGTCAAGTTCTTCGGTAATCTTCTCACCAATATACACGATGTCGGCGGTGTCTTCATTTGGCTCTATAATGATCTCATTAACAGGGAGATTGTCAGATTATGTCATCCTTCCGGGATGTTTTTTTACAGCCTTCTTGCGCTCATACTCAACTCTGATTTTTTCGTTCTCTTTATCAACCTCTTCTTCTATTTCTTCCGGCTTAGGAAAAAGGTCAAGAGTTAACTGTTCGGCATACATCTGTGGGATGAAACGCTCACTTTTAGAGCCGAAAAGCATGCGTTTGAGCTGTTCCAACTGGTGTTTGAGCTGTAAATTATCTGCATCAAGATTATTTATAGTACGATCTTTTTCAGATATCAACCTGTCATTCCGGGCAATAGCCTCATCCTTTTGAGCAATAACATCATTTTGAAGGGACACAAACTCCTGCAAGGCTCTTATCTGATCCTCTAATTCAGTTATCTTCTTACTTTGGATATGTTTGTTATTGCTCATACACAAATATAAGTATATTTATTTGTATAACAAACTTTTAAGCCTATTTATTTCAATTAAAAATTTAAGTATTCATATCTTTTCCCACGCTTCATGTTTTTAAACGACAACCCTCCAAGAAGCATCATCAACTCCTCGCGGGAGATAAGTTTTGCAGGATCGGCACATTGGGTATTATCAATCACGTAACGACCTTTCTCCAATCGTTTATAAAACATTGCAAAACCGTCACCATCCCAGTAAAGTAATTTTATGTGTGTTCCCGGACGGTTTATAAATATAAAAACAGAATTTCCTATGGGATCCTGCCCCAACACATTACGCACTATACCAGCCAATCCGTCAAATCCGTTTCGCATGTCAACAGACCGGTTACAAAGGTAATATTTAAGATTAGCACTAAGCCCCAGCATAAATCAATATATTTTGAGGCACAAACCATTGGGGAAAGTAAGAGAAACCTTAGGCTGAGACAATTCTTCAGGGGCAACAGTGCGATTATCGGCATTTATGTCAATGGCCATAGTACTTATATCAATAAAGTTAAACTTATCATCACCGGAATTTGCTGCCTCTATTTGTTTTGTCTTTTTAATCCAATAGTACAGTTTATGAACCGACAACTGTTTTTCGGCACAATACCTGGCAACACTTAAGCCACTTGCTCTGTATTGCATCACCTGGGTACGCATATCTGCAGGAATAATTTTTTTTTTGTGACATAATCTTTTTTTCTTCAAAGATAGGTCACCGCGTTACCTGGAGAAAGATGGGGTTAGTGGGGCGGATACTGTGAAGCCGTTAGAGCAGGAAAAAAACAACAACAAATGAACGAAACTGAATTGAAAAAACAATGCCCTTTCTGTGGTGAAGAAATTTTACCAACTGCAAAAAAATGCAAACATTGCGGAGAATGGCTTGAAGGTAAGCCTGATGAAATAAAAAATCGGGCTACTGAGAAAGAACTTGAAGATGATGAAGAGTCATTAGGTTTTGGAGGAAGAATAATAGCCTCTCTTATTCTTGGTGGTGTTGGATGGGCACTATTTTACTTCGGTAGTTGGAACTTAGTTTTAGGTAAGAAAATCAACCTATTTTTACAGTATCTTTCTACTGGACAGTTAAAACAACAAAGCTTTATTGTAGATAGTGGAGGCTTTGTTTTTAGTATTAATGAAAAATACTATGGTTTTATTAGGAATGAGCGTTTTTTTGATTCACCAGTAATTCAATGGATAATGCTATTTTTTGCATTAGGTGCTTTCATTTGGGCCATACAAATGCTACTTACAGGGACTGTTGGGAGTGAAGATTAGTTTTATTATTTGTTGATGTAATCGATAACATTTTTCCATTAAGACACCATAAGTCGTAGAAGGAAACGAAAATATGAACACCAGCACCCAAACATCTAAGGTTTCGTTGTGCCCGCAGGGCAAGCAATGAATTGAAAATCGACGGAGTCAAACCGCAGTTGAACGGAACCGGGTTACATATATGGGGATGTCATGCTGAAAGTATAATAGATAAGCCGCAGTTTTCATACTGCTTTTTGCTTTTGAAGAGACGGCAGGGGACAAAGATCGTTGTTTATCAGTCAATATGTTCGCATAAGGGCACAAATTCCCCTACCCACGTTTTCAGCAGGATACAGAAGTTTGCCCGCAAAGAATGAACTCTGGCGGATCGCGTGCGCCAAAAGTCATTAACGTAATAAGCGTTCCGGTTTTGCAGGTAGGACAGCGATGCAGATGCGTAATCTTTGCAGGTTCCGCCGGTGGTAACTTCGCACCCAGCCGGCGTTGCAGTTTTGGCAGTCGTTCTCGCTTCCAGGCTCCGCTCAGAATACCATAATGACGTATGCGTACAAATCCATGAGGGAGGATATGTAGAGCAAACCGCCGTACGAACTCCTTATTGGATAGCTCCATCACCCCTTTTTTACCCTGTTTGCGGTAGTCCTTATAATCGAAGGACACCTTTCCGTCATCAACCGAGCGCATCCGGTGGTTGCTGATGGCAACCTTATGCGTATAACGTCCCAGATACTCTATCACGCTGTGAGTATTCCCGAAAGGACGCTTTACATACACCACCCACTCTTTGTCGAAGAGTGTTTGGGTCAAAGAATGAGGAGCCATATTTTCCTTGCGCAGTTTGGCAACATACTTCGCCCGGAACATACGGCTTAATCCCTTCACCGGAAAAAGGAATTTTCCGTCGGCACAGATATTCTTCCACCGTCCGTTCCTATCCACACCACCACCCGGAACGATACAGTGCAGGTGCGGATGAAGGGCCAGATTCTGTCCCCAGGTATGCAGGATGCTGATCATGCCGCCTTTCACGCCCTGCTTTGCAAAGAAAGCCTGCAAGGTCTCCCATGCTGAGGCGAACAGCATCCCATACACCTTTGCCGGATGCTGCATTGCCAAAGGATTGAGCGTATCGGGCAATGTAAAAACCACGTGGAAATACGGCACTGGCAGCAGCTCGTTTATGCGTGCCTGCATCCACTCCTCGCGCTTGTGTCCCTGACACTTGGGGCAATGGCGGTTGCAGCAGAGCCTGTCCCGCAAGGCGGGAAGTTGTAGCTGATGTGCACGGCTCCGCAATCATCGCACCTGTCCACGTGACCGCCCAAGGCTGCCGTCCTGCATTTTTTTATTGCCGACAGATGTCTGAGCTGATGCGTGTTGAGTCCGAGATGTTCAATGTCTTCGCCCAGTGATTGCAGTACTCCGGCTACTTCCGCACGGTAGCGCATTGTTCAAAAAGTGTGTCCATCGGACTGAATGCCATCGAAGTGCTGCATTGGGCTATGTGCAGATACTCCATCGTGGTTTCGATATTCTCATGCCCAAGCAGATGCTGCAGCGTGAGAATATCCATCCCATCCTCCAAAAGATGTGTGGCAAATGTGTGACGGAGCGTATGCACACTCACCGTTTTGCGGATACCTGCACGTTTGGCCGTCTCTTTTACTGCCCATTGTACACCTTTTTGACTGTAACGGCTGTCGAAATCACCGCCTCCACGACCGTCAGGTTTTCCTCCGAAAAGATAGTCCTGCGGATGTTCGGCAGCAATATATTTCTGCAAACCTCGTATCAAATGAACCGAGAGTGGCACAAGGCGGTCTTTACCCCCTTTCCCTCGAACCACATGCAGCGTGCGACGGTCAAAGTCCAAATCTTTCAACCGGATATTGCGCACTTCCATACACCGAAGCCCGCAACCGTAAAGCAGACCTATTAACACGCGGTGTTTGAGAAGCGGGGTGCAGGTAAGCATGCGCCACACCTCCTCGCGGCTCAATACGACAGGTATTTTTTTCTCGTGCGAAATGGACGGCAGAGACAGAAAGTCGTATGCCAATCCCTCGGCTTTCAGTAGAAAGCGGAGTCCGTAAACGGTGTGTTTGAAATAGCTCTGGGAGGGTGTTTTGGAACGTTTTTGAAGCAGGAAGAGGTAGTCCTGCACCTGGTCGGCATCCAGTTCGGTGGGCAGACATCCGAAATGCAGTGCCATGGCGGCCACATGTCGCGCGTAGTTCTCGAAAGTTTTCTGGCTGCGGCCCAGAACAGAAACATTGCGCTCAAATCGCGATAATTGCTCTGAAAAACCTGCCACTTCACGGCAGGCACGGTTAAGAATCTTGTTTTCTCTTAATTCTTCGGGACTTTTTTTTTGTTGTCATAATTTAATGATTTATAAAGATTTTAATATCTTTACTAAGATAAGCAAACGGTACTGATTTGGGCTACCG
>JBDHYT010000167.1:0-6268 GCA_039811485.1 Marinilabiliaceae bacterium
CAACACACAGCTTCGACGAACGGGCAATATTTAACAATGTTTCGTTGGAAAAATCCTGCTCATAGTCATGATTTCCAAAGGTGACACCAAATGGAACCTTTAGTTTGGTTACAAAATCAACAACCTTCTGAAAATTCAGGTCGCCCGGCTTGCCGTAGATAATATCACCGGTAAGCATCACCAGATCGGGTTTTTCGGTCTCAATCACATTTTTCAGACACTCATAGGCAACATCCGACCTCTCATCCTGATATAGGATATGGAGATCGGTAAACTGAACAATCTTAAATTTTCCGTTTTTGCCGAACCGCAGTTCAGGCTTGGCAGCCCAGGCCACGCCGATAAAACATAGCAGCAGAGCCGATACAATTAACCTTTTCATTATCTATTGTTTACAAATTAAAAATCATACCGAGTTACGGCTTGCATTGATGTTTCCGAAGAGTGACCGTACAACCATCTTTTCATACAGTTCGATACCCTCACCTGCAGGCGTTGTCTTTTTTTCCTGAATCTGCATCAATGCGTACTGCTGAATAATAAGTAATGGCAACACCACCTTCTCTCTCAGCTGAATGCTCAAACGACTACGAGGTGCATCTTCCATCATCTCGTTCATTCCCGATATCTTCAATGCCATTGCCTTGGTAAGCTGGTACTCGTTATAGATAAGATGCCAGAACTCTCCAAAAACAGGATCGCCGGCCATATAGCGGGTAATATCGAAATTACTCTTGCTCATACTCTGCATACTATTGGCCACCAACGCTTTAAAAAACAGCGAATTCTTGTACAGATCTACACATGCGTCCCAGTTTCCTTTTTCCTCTTCGGCCTTTAATGCCGAACCCAATCCGAAGAAACCGGGCACATTCTGTTTCAACTGACTCCAGGCACCCACGAACGGAATTGCCCTTAAATCGTCGAATTTCAACTCCTCACCCTTGCTGCGCGCCGTCGGGCGGCTGCCAATATTGGTCATGCCGTAGTATTTGAGCGTACTCTGCTCTTTCAGGAAAGGCAGAAACTGCGGATGTTTTTTGAAAGCCTCATATTTTTGATAACTGAATTCGGCCATCCGTTTCAGCAACTCGCGTTGCGAAGAGTTGAGCACCTTATCTGAATCGATGAGATAGTTATTCTCCAGCCCGGCGGTGAGGAGGTGCGACAGGTTATGCGATGCCGACAGACGGGTGCCGTAGTGTGAACTAATGGTCTGCCCCTGAACGGTTATCTGAATCTGTTTGTTTTCGACATTACGCCCCATGGCCGAATAGAACATGTGGGTATTTCCGCCACCACGTGCCGGCGGTCCGCCACGGCCATCGAAAAAGACCACCTCAACATCGCTTTGGCGCGATATCATTGTTATATTTTCCTTAGCCTGATAGATGCTCCAGTTGGCCATCAGATAGCCGCCATCCTTGGTTCCGTCGGAGAAACCGAGCATAACGGACTGATGCTTATTGCGACTAATCAAGTGGTTACGATAGTCGGAATCGGAATACACCAGTTTCATCGACTCACCGGCCACCTGAAGGTCGTCGATTGTTTCGAAGAGCGGCACTACGTCAAGAGTAAGAGGCTCTTCGCCCCATGCGCACAGGCGGGCCATCGCCATCACCTTACACATATCCACCGGGCCGCGGCAGTTGCTGATAATATAACGATGCACCCCAAGCGGTCCATTGGTCGCCTGTATTTCACGAATCACCCTGAACGACTCAAGAGTATCGCGCACCAACGGATCGTCGAAGATTCCGGGATCAACCGAACCCTTTACATTGAGCAGGATACTTACTTTGCGTGAAGTGTCAAAAGACTCAAAATCAGCAGGAAGCAAACCGGGATACTTCTCAATAACTGCATCAAAGGCCTTACCGATGATACGGCTATCCTGACGGATATCGAGGCTGGCGAAATGGAAACCGAAGTGTTGTACTTTCCTGCGGAACGAACGTAACAAATCGAGGAAAAGAGCGTCATGTTTTTTAATGAGAATATCCTCAAGTTCAAGCAGTTCGGCAATCAGCACCTCGCGGGTAACCTTTTGTTTTCCTCTGATATTGGTAAGGTCTTCGAGCAGAAGACGCTCAAGATCCTCAAGTTTATCGTAGATACCACCAAAGCTGAGACGACGTTTTAGTTTTGTTACATCCTGATAGTAGCAATCGGTTATTGTATATCTAAGTCTCTCGGCTACTTTTCGGGTAGTATCCACAGTAACAAACGGATTTCCGTCGCGGTCGCCGCCAGGCCAGAAACCAAGCGACACCAACTGATGGTTGCGATCCATAGCTTCGGGATAGTGTTCAGCAATACGGTCGAGTATATCGCCCACTGCCGGATAGAAGATATTGCCAAGATACCATGTCAACCGCACTGCCTCGTCGAAAGCAGTAGGCTTCTGCTTGCGGAAGAAGGGCGTTTTGCCAAGCTGCTTCATGTAGTTACGGGTTAGGGCTAGTTCATCCTTTTTAATCACACCTGTAAGGTCGGATATGATTGACAGCACTCTGTCGGGATAGAACTGTGTAGGGTGGGCAGTGAGAACAACTCTGATTCCGAAGTTGGAAAGTACGTTGTCCAGATCCTTTTCCCTGCCCACTGCCCGCGCATGATTAAGCAGTCTTTCCATGGAGTCGGCACGCCCTGTGGAGTGAATCTTATCGTAGGCTGCATCTTCAAGTGCATCGATAAGTACAATTTGCCGCTCAACATACTGAATGATGGTGAACAGGAAGTCAACCTGCTCTTTTTCGGTCAGATTAGGCTTATGCTCGGCAAAAAAGCGAGCAACTATTTCGGCAGGCGTTTTCCCCTCTGCCAACATTTTATTGCAAGAGCTATGAAACAGCGGCAAAAGCATGCCTGTCTGCTCGATAGCATCGAAGGGAAGAGTTAAAAAAAGACCGTTATATACCTGGTACTTAAGGTCAACCAGCTCTTTAAACGATTGAGATATCTGTTCACCCATATAAGAAGGTTTGATTTTTCAAGTTTTGATTTGATTCAACTCTACAAATAACGGAAAAGAGACTCTTTTTTCAAAAAAATAACTGATAAAAACACGTTTTTACGACTGCATCAAACACACAAACAAAATGATTCGAATAGTCAGTTTTTTCCGTCAAATATTGTAACCTTTAAACGTAATTATCGTAATACATCTTGAAAACACAAATCAAAAGGCTGCTTAATGGGGAAGTTTAAGCCGGTTGATACTGTCATTTTAATAAGGTTGGACGTGGAGAGGTTGTTTGATTTTACATCGAAAGATAAGTTAAGGCTGTTTCAGATAGTCACATCAATTATAATAAGTGCATATATCATCGATATATTTCTACAGAGCAATAAACTGCTGGTTTTGTACAATTATTTGTCAATAGCAATCAGCGTAGCAGCACTATTATTGCACCAATTCAGCAGAATTGCAATTAATTCAGCCGTTAAGATTGTCATCTACACATTGATTGCCTGTATTCTGATATCAAATCTATCCGATTTTTCGAATCATTCCGATATTTCCTCACTCCTTTCAGCCTCTATTATTGGGGCATTATTACCATTTGCCGGTATTTTGTTGGGAAGACGTCACGCTATTTATATCGGTTCATTATTGATGATTTTTTCATTAATAATAACACAAGTTATTTCCGGAGCTTTTGATACCAAAGACAAAGCATTGGCATTCATTCTATTGGCAGGTTATATTATGGTAATGTATTATCTGATGTATCTTATCGAAGAGGGCAATAAAAACAGGAAACTTCATGAAAGACTTCAGAAAGAGCAGGAAGGCAACAACCAGTTTATGCACACTTTATCGTTAGATTTGGCCGCCTGCAGTGGTGAAGAAGTTACGCCTATTATGACGAACACAATAACTGACTTTACCAAAGCACCACTGGTTGTCTTCTCTATATTCGATAAAGAGAGAATGTGTATGAGAGTCAACTGCATAAGAGGTAATCAGCATATTATAGACCAAATAGACAAACTAAGCGGGAAATTACTTTCGGACGGCTATGCCGAACTTACAATGGAAAAGATAACCAGCATAACTGCTAATATGCTAACCGAAGAGAGTTCGCTTAGTACTGTATCTCTTGGATATTATACCGAAACACAAAGCGATATAATAAAACAAGCTACAGGATTAACCACTTTTATTGCCATAAACCACAAGCTCCCGGGACAATATTTTGGCACAACAGTACTTGGGTTAACTGATAGTATTCCAATTCCCGACATAAATATTCTTAATGCCTTTAACTATATATCATCAGTAACCCTAAAGCGTCATTTCACCGAGCGGTCACTCATAGAGAGCGAGGCTCGTATGAGGCAGATTACCAATCAGATAGCAGACGTAGTTTATGTTTCAGATTTAAATCTAAAGGTTCATTATGTAAGTCCGTCAATAGAGCGGCTTACTGGTAATAATCCCGACGACCACAAAAAACTCCCTATCACCGAGCGTTATTCTCAGCCATCGATAATGAAACTAAAGGCAGCAGTCCAAAAGGAGCTTGAAGCCGAAAAGAATCCACAGGCCGATAAAAACAGAACCACAGTGCTTGATGTTCAGATGCTGAATAACCGAGGCGAACTTATTGACGTATCAATACATCTTTCACTATTCCGCAACAAAAAAGGCGAACCAACAGGGATTCAGGGTATTATTCGCGATATAACTGATAAAAAAACGGCCGAAAGAGAGTTGATAAAAAGTCAGGCAGAGCTTAAGAGAATAGTTGCCGACAAAGACAGGTTTATGCAGGTAATCTCACACGACCTCCGCATGCCGTTTCAGTCGCTCATCGGTTTTTCGGAGTTGTTGCTCAACTCAATCGATATCTTTTCGGAGACAGAGATAAAGGAGATGCTCCAGCAAATAAACCAGACATCAACACAAACCTATTTTATGTTCGACAACTTGCTGATGTGGGCCAAGGAGCAAGCCGGAAAGCTATCAATCAATCCCAAAGAGACAGATATCAGGGAGTTAATCCAATCGGTGGCTAACGATACAGCACTTATAGCATCATACAAAAACATAACTATTGTAAACAATGCCACAAGCAATAATAAGATTTATGCCGACGAGAATATCATAAAGACCACTCTCCGAAATTTGATATCCAATGCAATAAAGTTTTCAAATCCCGATTCAGAAGTAAAAATTGATACTCAATGGAACAAAAATTCCATTATAATATCGGTTGCAGACAAAGGTATTGGTATAGAGGCAGATAACATTGAAAAACTACTTAACACCCAAGAGTTTCTCTCCACCGCAGGGACGTCGGGTGAGCATGGCTCAGGAACTGGATTATCGCTTTGCAGGCAACTAATAGAGCGGCACAATGGCAGGATATGGGTCGAAAGTATTGTGGGAGAAGGAAGTACATTTAAGATTGAGATTCCGCTTAAAGGATAAATGTCGATTATAAATACAGAGCCGATTATAAATCCACGACCAATTCCCACTCGTTGCAAACGAGTGGGAGGCAGAGCATGGTTCAGGGACAGGATTATCGCTTTGCAGGCAACTAATAGAGCGGCACAATGGCAGGATATGGGTCGAAAGTATTGTGGGAGAAGGAAGTACATTTAAGATTGAGATTCCACTGAAAGGATAAATGTCGATTATAAATCCAGAACAGATTGGGACTGTCCAGAAAGTATTTTATCCACGGATTACACAGATTTCTTGGAAACCAAGCGGCAGAGCCGGGCGCACGGATTTTCACAAACACCATCTCTTTGTGTATGAGCAATCTATTAAAAATGATTTTAATATTATTCGGTTTATTGGTAATTCGTGGACTTTTCATACACCTCCAGACTAAAACTAGCATTTAATTCCGTCTTTCAACTGTAACTTTCCCTTCTTTATACATTACTACTATAGCATTATATTGAATCAGTGTGCTAACCAGAGATATTTTTGTAAATGGATTAATCATTTTGTGAACGATAAAAAAAAAGGCAACCCTTTTTCCATCTTCATCATATAATCTTAATACACCTTCTGCAACCCTAATAACTGTATCTTTAAACTCTGAATCAGTAATCTCAACCTTTCTGGTTCCGCCAGCCAATGCTCTTCTTAAATCGCCAACACTTCTAATATCCATAATGTATTTTTTACTACTTATTTTATTCGTTTTTACTATACATAAAATTACAAATACAATTTTAAAGAATCAATTCTCTGCAACATTTTTGATCCGTAATAAATAAGTAAGGATTACAAATCATG
>JBDHYT010000168.1:0-6223 GCA_039811485.1 Marinilabiliaceae bacterium
ACAGAAGCCCGTCAATACCCTTTGACTTCCAGTCCTCGAATTTAGCAAGCAACTCAGTGTCGGTAGCAGTGCCTGCACCACCTGTCCATGCATAGACCTTAATTTTGGATGCCGGTTTCTGACAGCCTATCAAAGCCATAACAACCAGCACCATAAGCGATAAAACTTTTCTCATAATCGACATTTTGATTTCAGATTTCTTAAAAACATCAATAAAAATAACTTATAAAAAATAAAACACAAAATAATATCCATCATTTGAAAACTTAAGTTACGATACATTATTTGCAAACAAAAAAGAATTGTCAACGCCAAATTAACAAACTAAAAACTAAACACTTACAAACACACAATTTTCAAATCTTTTAGCCGGGCCGGATAAAATAGACATGCGAAGATTAATTTATTTATTGTAAAGAAAATGATTTTTTCAGAACCCTTTAATAAAAAACTCCCAAACTTAAATATGGGTTTGGGAGTTTTAAATAAGTTAACTTACACGATACCAATTTATTGGATCGAAGTCGAGAACTTTAGTATTTTCATTTTATTTCTGACATTATTTATTGCAGGCATTATAAATTCATTATCAGAAATCTGCACAGCTTTAAGAGGACAAGCTGCAAAACGATTCTTCTTATTGCTCCATATTTGCTGTTTTGTATAGGTCCCGTCGGGCAATACCTCTACTGCTACAAGTACAGAGTTATGTGGTCTTACCATCTTGTTAACATCACGAATAGAATGAATCTCCTTATTGATATTATTTCTGTTATCGTTATAAATCAAAAACAGACGGTCACCCATTTTGTGGCTATAATATGAACTATACACACCTTCATCATTCATGGTATGTTGTTTTTTAGGCACATCAGTAAGAGCAATCACTTTACCCTCTGCATCGAGATGTATAACAAATATATTATCTCTCACATAATTATAAGTAATATCACTTTTTATTCTGGTTATTATCGTTAATGCCAAATGCCCCACAATGGCAGTTCCACCGTCACTTTTTTGTATAATATCAGAAACATAAAACTCCAGCGGAGCGCCATCGGCATTTTTAAAAGAAATTACAGCGTCTTTTATTCCAAGCAATTTTTCAACAAATTCATCCTCCAACGGAGCCAAATCCTGACGAATAACTTCCATTGTAGCCGGATTCATAGTTATAGAGAAAAAACCATTTAATTTAGTAGCTATACGACGGTTTCCCTTGATATCACCATAAAAACCTGCAGCAATAATGCCATCGCTGTTTTCGTTGAATACCAAACGCACAGAAGTTATTTCCTTTCCATCAAGATCAAGCCTATACTCAGAAAACTGACCTGTTATGGGCGAGACTACCAAAACAGAATAGTATTTGTCTGATTGGCCTTTCTCCTTTTCTGCTTTCTCCTTTTCAATTCTACACAGTATATAAATTGATTTATCTTTGTCAAGATAATATTTCAACACACTAAGTTTTCGATCCTTAACCGGTAAAGTGATATCAAAGTTGTGGATATTGTTCATTTCAAGATTATAAACCTTAAAATTAAATGATTGATTATCATTTTTACTATCAGGTCTCATATCATAGGCTACTAAGAAATGTGTTGAATCGACAGATGCCACTTTAGAATAAATGCCATGTTTATTACGATTTTTGGCATTATGCTCACTCAATACTTTGAGCTCTTTATCTAATTTGCCATCTTCAGTTATCTTCCCTGCAATAAAAGTATGGTTAGATGTAGCCTTGTTGAAACTCTCAAAAAAAGACAAGGAAAGGTCGCCAAAAAAAATAGTACCCGAATGATTCCACTCTTTTGCATTAAGTACTTCATCCTCATTTTTTAAGTTATTTCTCTTTAACCAATTCTGGCTCATAACATCTAATGTGTTTTGATCTACGGTAACTAGTGATAATTTTTCCTTCCATGCCGTTTCCAGAAGAATTCTATCACCTTCTCTACCTAAATTGGAAATATCAATAATACTTCCATATTTGATTTCCGGGCTGGTCTTAACCTCAAAAACAGGTTCAACCTTACGTTGGCCATGGCTCAGAAGGCCAATAAATACAATACTAAATGTTGTAAAAAATCTAATTCTCATAATAATATGGGTTAAATGATTTTGAAAATTTTAATACCTAATTAATAAAATCAGAGGTTAAAAATATAAAATAATTTATTTATATTTGCCATCTAAAAAGTAAAACCCCCAAATTAATATTATATATGAAAAAGTTATTTACAGTATTATTTTTATTGGTAGGCATCACTATTTCAGCACAAGAACCCGTTAAAATAGTAACTTATACTCCTTACAATAGTGGTTCAATATCTTCAAAACCCACCAGGCCATATCCAAAAAACAGCGTAAAAGTAAACCCATTCCTTTTTGTACGAGGCTTGGTAATGTTCAACTACGAACGGCAACTAACTGACTACATGAGTATTGAGGGCGGCCTGGGTCTTATATATTCACATGATATGTTGTTTGAATTCAGTTATAACATGTCACCCGAGTATGATGAATTAGAAACAGGCTATAAACGAACTGAAATGCATCCAGCCTACGAAATCGGATTAAAATTTTTCCCGGGTAACGATGGTTTTCTTGATGAATTGTATATCAGTCCAATGTATTCATACAGATCCTACCGCTTCAATAAAAGCAGCGATACACACGAAAAATTAGGTTACGATTTTTCAGATATAAATCTTCGTGTGGGTATTCAAGAAGAGAACTGGTGGTCGTGGAATATTTATTATGATATGTATTTAGGTCTTGGTTATCGTATGGCGAAAGTACACAGATCTACAATACCGGGGAATGAGATTAAACTTCCTTCAACCGAAAAAAACAACAGGTTACAGATACTTATGGGATTGAAAATATCTATTCCTTTCTGATGATGAAAGTTAATAGGATTAACACGTTAATATAGTGCCAATGTCTTATTTTTTATTATCCAAAATAAGCACTATCTTTGTGGCCACTTAAAAATCAGACAAATAACAATTTAATAATCAGAAATAACCAGTAAGGTTTTTCTTAATTAACTCTTTTTTAAAATGAAAGATATTACAAACTGCCCGCAGTGCGATATGGACAACACCTATTTTGATGGCACTCAGTATGTTTGTCCGGATTGTGGTCATGAGTGGAGCGGTCATGCAAGTGATGAGGCAACAGATAACGTGGTGAGAGACAGTAACGGCACAGAACTGGTGGATGGTGATGCAGTTACAGTAATTAAAGATCTGAAGGTGCGTGGCTCGTCAATGGTAATAAAGCGCGGCACGAAGGTAAAGAGCATACGCCTTACCGAAAACCCTGAAGAGGTTGACTGTAAAATTGATGGCAGCAGCATTGTACTAAAAACCTGCTTCCTGAAGAAGTAATATTACAGGAAAAATATGAGCAGAACCCGGAGTTTTCTTCGGGTTTTATTTTTTATAAACCAGTAAGGGTGTTAAGAATGTTTCGAGAAATAAACTTCTGTCACCCAATTACCGCGAATTGACACGAAATGTGTTACTGTTTATGGCAGAAATGCGCCTACGTGAAAAAATAAAGATAGGTTCACGCAAAGGACGCAGAGTTACTACGCAGAGAACGCAAAGAGATAATTCCTCAATATTCCGCCCCTTCAGGGCTTTTTCTTAGGATTCCGGGTTTGATAGGGCTCCACCCTATCTTATTATCTTGCGCCCCTTCAGGGCTAGGACTCAGGATGCTTATAGTAGGTTAAAGCTATAAACATGCGACTCCTGCCGGAGTCAGTACACTATCGATACTCTCGCAACTCACCTATAATCCCGCACCTGAGGTGCTTGATTTACAGTGCGTACAAATACCGTAAGCTGTACTGAGCTTGCATACGGTTAATCATGATTACACCACTCCGTGGTTAGAATTGCGAATTGACATGATGACTTCACAGCTATAGACTTTATGACTTTTAAACCATCTAATTCAATCCCACTCTCGCTCCTTTCGACGCTTCCGAGACTTCCTCAATATTACGCCCCTTCAGGGCTTTTTTTAGGATTCCGGGTTTGATAGGGCTCCCCCCTATCTTATTATCTTGCGCCCCTTCAGGGCTGGGACATGTATACTCCACTCTGGGGTTGACTCCCAGACTTCGGGACTTCCCGACTTCCCGACTCCTAGACTCGATTCTCTATTTAACTATTTAACCCTTCAACTATTAAACTATTGCCAGCTTTAAACTTTGTTATATCCTTTTTGATGCAAATTTCTTAAACAGCTCACCAAAGCCAACAACCAAAGTTCCTGAAATTATGGCAATAATCCAGTTGAGCGGCGACATGGCAATATTTCCAAATGCTACCTGAAGTACCGGAACAACAGTTGTAAGCCACATCAGAACAATGCTTATAACAGATGATATAACGAGAGGTTTGTTTCCAAATACACTGGTTTTCACAACAGAATCGTTAAGCGAACGGTTATTAAGGCTGTTGAATATTCGTGCAAATATCAGTGTCAGGAAAAACAGAGTCATACTTTCTGCTTCACCCATAAGCAACACATACTGTGCAAAATAGTAAACACCAAAAGTAACAATTGCAATTGCTACACCCAGCAGCATTATACGGGTCATACCCTGTTTATTTATTATACCGTCACTAACTACACGGGGGCGGTTGTTCATTATTCCTTTTTCGCTGGATTCAAGACTTAATGCAATGGCAATCAGTCCATCTAACAGGAAGTTGATAAACAGAATCTGCACCGGAGTAAGCGGCAGCTTCATACCAAAGGCAAATGCCAGCATAAGAGCAAACACAGTTCCGGCATTACCACTAAGCAGGAAAATAAGGAACTTACGGATATTTTCAAATATTGTCCTCCCCTCCTCGATTGCAGCCACAATGGTAACAAAGTTATCATCGGTAAGAATCATGTCGGCTGCCTCCTTACTCACATCAGTACCTGTAATCCCCATTGCCACACCTATATTTGCCTTTTTCAGTGCAGGAGCATCGTTAACGCCGTCACCGGTCATCGACACCACAAATCCCAGGCGCATAAGGGAATCAACTATCCTTAATTTATGTTCGGGAGCGATACGTGCAAACACATTTGCCTCCATCACCACCTTATCAAGCTCATCATCACTCATTTGTGCCACTTCAACACCTGAAAACACCTGCGACTCTTTCTGTGCAATGTTCAGCTCTCTGGCTATTGCAAAGGCTGTGTTTTTATGGTCGCCGGTTATCATAATTGTACGGATTCCCGCCTGATGACACTCGGCAATTGCAGGTTTAACCTCCTCACGTGGCGGATCGATCATTGCTACAAATCCGGCAAGTGTCATATCCTTAAGCTCTTCGGATGTAAGCGGAGTTCCATTCTCCACCTCCTTGTAACACACCGCAATAACCCTCAATGCCTGATGCGAATAACTGTCAACCTGCTTATTAAACTTATTATCAATATCATGCGTAATAATTCCTAATGCTTCGGCATGCGAACATTTATGACGGATAACCTCATAGGCACCTTTGGCAATAAAAATGGTCTTGCCATTGTTGCTATGAGCAGTGGCCATATATTTTTTGTCGGATGTAAACGGAATCTCATCCAAACGCGGATACTGTCCGATAACAGCTTTATCGTCAATACCTGCCTTACGGGCAGCTGTGATGAAAGCACCCTCAGTCGGGTCGCCAAGCACATCCCAGCCTTCATCGGTAAGTCTGATTTCGGCATCGCCACACAACACTCCGTAAGAGAGTAATTTACGAAGACTGCTTCCGTTTTCATTATTAAGTCCCGGAATCTCACCTTCGGGAGCATAACCACTACCTTTAACATCAAACTCATCACCGGCAGCATAAATCCTGCGAACAGTCATTGCATCTTTGGTAAGGGTTCCGGTTTTATCGGTACAGATAACATTCACTGCACCAAGAGTTTCCACAGCAGGAAGTTTACGTATCAGGGCATGACGCTTAACCATACGCTGAACACCAAGCGCAAGACCTATTGTTACAACTGCGGGAAGAGCTTCGGGGATGATGGCCACAGCAAGTGCAATTGCCCAAATAAAGGCATCAATCAGCGAACTGCCCTGAGTAAAATATGAGAATGACGACAAAATAACTGCAATTATTATTGCAATTATACCTATCTGACTGCCAAGCTTATCAAGGTTTTTCTGAAGCGGAGTCTGTTCGGTTTTTGTATTTTC
>JBDHYT010000169.1:0-6185 GCA_039811485.1 Marinilabiliaceae bacterium
TACCACCGAGGCAACGTCAGCATCGCGGACTGCTGAACTTCAATCGCTTTTGCTGATGGGGGTGTCGCGGTTTCAGCTTTTCCGCCGTCTTAAAATTGAGATTATCGTACACAGTATCGTGGCAGCCTTCCTGGCTCTGGTAATTGTGGAACTGCTTATATCGATAGTCAACGGACTGCTTGGAATACAACTGGGACTCTGGGAGGCTGATTATCACTCCACCGGCGTCCTTCTTTTTGTAGGTGTCATATCGGTAGCCGCCGGTATCTTGCCGTCATACCGGTTTGTGTACGGTTATCCACTTGCCGATGGTCTCCGGCTCCGGCATATTCAGAGCCATTTCGGGTTCAAAGGATTTATCCTCTTTGCCCAAATAGTGCTTTTTTCATTTCTGATGTTTGTTATTATTGGAATGTGGTCAACACTGGTTGCTCTTCGCAGCAGCAATCCGGGTTTTGATGCGCGTAAGGTGATGGTTATTGAGCGTAGTGACTTGCTTGGAACAAAATGGCCTGACTTTAAAGCCGGCGTTGAGGTTGTTCCCGGCGTTGATGGTGTTGCCACTGCACGCTCCATACCGGGCGTGCTGCATAGCACATCGTCGTATAAGGTAAGTAATTTGCATCCCGACCCCATGGTGCTGCTGACCGTCAATGAGGTGTCGCCCGAATTTTTTGAGGTGATGGGCTGTGAACTCAAAAATGGTGCTTTCATCGGTAATACCCAATCCGACTCGCTAGCAGTGATGCTCAACGAGATGGCAGTGAATAAATACGGCATTATTAAACCCGTTGGCGAACTGATTGAGATTGATAACTATAGGTACACCAGGAGTGTGGATATGGTGGTGAAAGGTGTAATAGGCAACTACTATTTTGATGACTACACCAATCCCATAAATCCGATGATAATAATGCTCGCACCCGGACATGAGGCTCAAAACTTTGTGCTGATGCGTATCAATGGTGATTTTGGCCGCAAAGCCATCCGTCAAATAGAGGCGGACTGGAACAAATGCCTTCCCGGGATGCCGTTTGCTATGAGGCCCTTGCAACAGTTTGTGGATAAGCAGTTTACCGACGATTTTAGAATGCTGCGGATTGGTCTTGTGCTGCTTATCGTATCATTCTATGTGTTTATCACCGGGCTGATAGCATTTGCAGGGTCGCAGTACGAAAGCAATGTTTATAAGCTGTCCGTCAGGATGTTGTGTGGTGCGCCAATCTATTCGTTGGTTACAATGCTTAGTATCCGCCTGCTTTGGATTATTGTTGTGGGTCTTGGACTTTCACTATTGGTTTCGATAAGTGTCATTAGCGCATTCCAGGGCGTATTTGCTGTTCCGGTTGCCTTCCCCTGGATTCCTGTGTTAACCGGAGTTTTTATTGTTATAGCAGTATCTGTTGCCCTTTTTGCACTTTCGTGCTTCTCCCTCCTAAAACGAAAGCATGCCCTTTTGCATCTTTTGAGATGATAAAACTGAGTTGTTATTCTGTTGATTCACTGTTTTTTTTTACAACGATGGCTTATGGTGAATATTTTTTAAAAAAAATGAATATATTTGCGCGATTAGACTGAAACATATTAAAAAAAATATCTTTTTAAATTAGTTGAAAATGCAGAACAGTGGAGCCATACGACTTTTTGCCATTCTTTTGGCATTAGTTAGTTTGTATCAGTTATCGTTTACCTTTTTTACAAACAAAACCGAGAAGGCAGCCAAAGAATTTGCCAAAGGAGATCACGAGAAGGAGTTTGCCTATCTCGACTCAATGGCAAATGAGCCGGTTTATAACTTCCTTTTCCTTAAAAAATACACCTACAAAGAGTGTAAGGACAACGAGATTAACTTCGGTCTCGACCTTAAAGGCGGTATGAACCTTATTCTTGAGGTTAAGGTAGCCGATATTATCAAGGCGTTGTCAAACTATAACGACAACCCTGTATTTCTTGAGGCAATCAAACGTGCCGAGACTAAGGAGAAAACATCAACCAAAGATTTTATCACTCTATTTGCCGAAGAGTTTGAGAGCATCGGAAACGGAGCCCAGCTTGCAACCATCTTCAACACAGTGGAACTGAAAGATCAGGTTAAATACAACTCCACCAACAAAGAGGTTATCGAGGTTCTTAAAAAAGAGTCGGATAGTGCCATCAGTAATGCATTCAATATCCTGCGTACACGTATCGACCGTTTTGGTGTAACACAGCCCAACATCCAGCGTCTGGAGAAGGCAGGCCGTGTGCTTGTTGAACTTCCTGGTGTTACCGATCCGCAGCGTGTGCGCAAGCTGCTTCAGGGTACTGCAAGCCTCGAGTTCTGGGAGACCTATAACAATAGCGAACTTGTTCAGTATATGATGGAGGCCGAAGCTAAATCGCATCTTCTTTTTGCCGATAAAGCTGCTGCTGCCACCACCGATTCGTCAGCTAATGCTGCAAAAGAGGATATCGCACTGCTTGGCAAAATCAGCACCGACTCTCTTGCCAATAAAGCCGAGGCTAAGTCACTCTCGTCTTACCTTATGTTTATGCCTGCCGGTCACGGCCCTGTGGTTGGTACAGCACTTGCAAAAGATACGGCAGAGGTTAACACCATCATTAATAATGAAACAGTTAAATCTGTTCTACCACGCGACCTTAAGTTGATGTGGACCGTTAAACCGCTTCAGGGTAAAGAGGCTCAGGCGTGGGTTAACCGTGCCATTAATCCTAAAGAGTCGGTATTCCAGCTTGTTGCCATCAAAGTTACATCACTCGACAAGAGAGCACCTCTCGAAGGCGACGTAATAACCAATGCCCGCCACAATGTTGGGCAACGCGGCAGCTCTTATGAGGTTAGTATGACCATGAACAGCGAAGGCTCTAAAACATGGGCCCGCTTGACCAAGGCAAACCTACAGCGTAGCATTGCCATCGTTCTCGATGGTTTCGTATATAGCTTCCCAACCGTACAGAGCGAAATTACAGGCGGTAGCAGCCAGATTACAGGAAATTTCACTCCCGAAGAGGCACAAGACTTGGCCAACATCCTTAAATCGGGTAAACTACCTGCTCCTGCACATATCGTTGAGGATACCGTAGTGGGTCCTTCACTCGGACAGGAGGCTATCGATAGTGGTTTCAGCTCATTCCTTTGGGCATTCTTAGCAGTACTTATCTATATTGTTGTCTATTACGGTTTCAAAGCCGGTATCGTTGCCGACTTTGCACTGCTTACCAACCTCTTCTTTATAATGGGTGTGCTTGCTTCGTTCGGAGCGGTCCTTACTCTCCCGGGTATTGCGGGTATCGTACTTACCATTGGTATGTCGGTTGATGCCAACGTTATCATCTTTGAGCGTATCAAAGAGGAACTTCGTGCCGGAAAGAGTCTCGCAAATTCACTTGCTGATGGATACTCCAATGCGTTGTCGTCAATTCTCGACTCTAACATCACAACCTTGCTTACCGCCGTCATTCTTTTTGTTTTCGGTACAGGCCCAATCAAAGGTTTTGCTACAACACTTATCATCGGTATCCTTTGCTCACTGTTTGCAGCCATCTTTATCAGCCGCCTTGTGTTTGAGTGGATGCTTAAGAAAAAGATGAATTTTGGCTTTACAACTTCAATGACTGAGAACTTTATGCAGAATATGCAGATTAAGTTCCTCTCAAAACGTAAGTTTGCCTACATCTTCTCGTCAATCCTTTTGCTTATCAGCATTGGTTCGTTGGCTACCCGTGGCCTTAAGCAGGGTATCGACTTCTCAGGAGGCCAGCAGTTTGTGGTTCGTTTCGAGAAGCCTGTATCTACCGTTGACGTTCAGAAAGCCCTTTCTGACGAGATGGAAGGTGCTACCGTTGAGGTAAAAGTGTTTGGAAAAGATAATCAGGTACGTATCGCTACCAACTTCATGGCCGACTCGGGTAATGAAAATGCCCAGGCAGTTGTTGAAGAGAAACTTTTCAATGCCCTTAAAAAGTTTGTGAATCCTGATGTTACAAAAGAAGTATTCCTTCGCGACTATCGTATGAGTTCACAAAAAGTTGGTCCTACCATCGCATCAGATATCAAAGAGAAAGCATTCTATGCGGTGTTGTTCTCGTTTATTATGATGTTCTTCTACATATTCATCCGTTTCCGTAAGGCTGAGTATGGTACAGGAGCTGTATTGGCTCTTGTGCACGACGTTTTGATTGTGCTTGGGGTGTTCTCGCTGTTCTACTCTGTGATGCCGTTCTCTATGGAGGCCGACCAGTCGTTTATTGCAGCCATCCTTACAGTAATTGGTTACTCAATCAACGATACAGTGATTATCTTCGACCGTATCCGCGAATATCTGGCCATCCACCCTAAGCAGGATAGAGCATTAACATTCGATGGAGCTATCAACTCTACATTGAGCCGTACGTTGAATACATCGTTCACCACACTTCTTACCCTTATCGTTATCTTTATTTTTGGAGGTGACGTTATCCGCGGAGTTATCTTTGCAATGATTGTGGGTATTGTTGTAGGTACATATTCATCAATCTTTGTGGCTACTCCTCTGGCGTTCGACATTATGAAACGTCGTGAGAAGAAAGCTGAAGCTGCCCTTAACAAATAATATTCTTCCAGTTATTGATATAAAAACCCTGCGGTAATGCCGTAGGGTTTTTTATTTTGTAGCCATATAGTTATCTTTGAACAGAGAAATCAGAATTAATATGTCGGGTGGCGAAATAATTGTAATTTTCATTGTTATTCTTCTTCTTTTTGGTTCCGAAAAGATTCCTGACCTTGCACAGACTCTGGGTAAGGGAATGAGGGAGTTTCAAAAGGCAAAAGATGAGATTCAAAGTGAACTTACCCGCTCTGTTGCTGATGTTAAAAACGACCTTGAAGATGCCACTCGTTCAATTCAATCAGAAGTAGAGGGCATTAAGAGTGAGCTGGCACGTGAGGCTGAAGCAGCAGATGCCCATTTGGCCGGTGATGGCCAGAATGGTGATAATGCAATAAAATCAGAATCTTCAGATACATTTTTTGGCGATGGAATTTAATGTCGTCATGATTTTCTTTCAAATTGAAACGGGCATCTATCTATGATACAGGCAATTGATATTCATAAGTCGTTCGGCACCCTCGAAGTGCTCAAAGGCATTTCGCTTAATGTAAACAAGGGCGAAGTGGTTTCTATTGTCGGTGCCAGTGGTGCCGGTAAAACCACTCTGCTTCAGATTCTTAGCTCCCTGGATACACCTTCGTCAGGGCGGGTTCTCATCGGAGGTAGCGATATCAGTACCCTCAACGACAAGCAGATGGCGCGGTTTCGCAACCGGGAGATTGGTTTTGTTTTTCAGTTTCATCAGTTGTTGCCCGAGTTTACTGCAATAGAGAATGTTGTACTGCCTGCTCTTATTAAGGGTACACCGCATCGCGAAGCCGTTCAGCAGGCCCAGCGTATCATGTCGTTTCTCAATCTGAACCATCGTCTGGAACATAAGCCTGCCGAACTGAGTGGAGGTGAGAAGCAGAGGGTGGCAATTGCACGCGCCCTAATCAACAATCCGTCGGTGGTCTTTGCCGATGAACCATCAGGAAATCTCGATTCGCACAACCAGGAGGAACTTCAAAAACTCTTTTTTTCACTTCGCGAAGAGTTTGGACAGACTTTTGTAATCGTTACTCACGACCATCACCTGGCTTCGATGTGCGACAGAGTGATTCATATTAAGGATGGCCTTATTAATGAGTAAAAATATGGATATTAGTGATATAGCTCATTTTCTTAACGAAAAGGCTGCCCGGTATGAGAGCTCTTCCTTTATCGATTGCGATCCCATAAGCATTCCACACAGGTTTAGCGAAAGAGGCGATATTGAAGTTGCCGGGTATCTCACCGCTACCATATCGTGGGGTAAGCGCAGCATGATTCTCAAAAGTGCAAATCTTTTGATGGATATGCTCGACAACGCTCCATATCAGTTTATTAAGGAGGCCTCCGATGCCGAAATCCTGATGCTCGACAAATTTTATTACCGTACCTTCCAGGGTGTCGATTTGGTGTCATTCATCAAGGGACTTAGGCGTGTGTACGATGCCGGCGGCATGGAGCAGCTCTTCAGTTCCGGAATCCGAAATGGTGGTTCGTTGCGCGACGGTATTGCATCCTTTCGTCAGGTTGTTTCCGAAGGCATGGCCCAACGTACATTCAAAC
>JBDHYT010000170.1:0-6157 GCA_039811485.1 Marinilabiliaceae bacterium
ATACGGTGTTGAGATAGACGACTCTAAAAGCACTGCCATAGAGGATTATCACTTCACCATAGAGTCGAACTCGGTGACTATAAAAGCAGGCGAACGTGCTGCGAATGTAAGGTTGAAAGGAAAATTCGACAATATCCGCAATGGCGAAAAACTTTCTGTAGTACTTAAGTTGATTGCAAAAAGAGAGCATCAATGGGATCTGTATGGAACCACTTCAAAAGTGGAGTTCATTAAGTCGTGTCCGTTTGACATCGAAAATTTTACCGGATACTGCAAGGTGAGGTCAACATTCTTCGCCGAATATATGCTTCCAACCCAATACCGGATTGTGAAAGCCGAAAAAGGGAAGGATGGTAACAGTGTGGTTATCAAAGATCTGTTTTATAAAGGATACGACATAACCGTTAAGTTTAAAACCGACGATGCGCTTAAACCTTATGTCGATATGGAGGAGCAGGTTTTAGGCAGCACAGCTGAGGCATTTGGTACAATTCACGGCAATGGCAAACTTATGGTTAAGCAGGCCTCGTCCTACATATCATATTTCAATTCGTGCGAGAGCTTCGTTATGCAGTACATCACTGTTTATGTTGACGGTGTTGGTACGGTAGGGACTTTTGGCAATGTGATTGAGTGGATTAGCGATGCCCAGGCAGAACAACTGAAATGAGTAATAACCAACATTAAAATTAATATATCATGAAGAATCTCAGATTTTATTTAGGTTTTGTTGCCCTGGCAGCCGGACTGGCATTTAGCGGGTGCGACAAGGATGATGATGCGAAACCGGTTGTGTTTCCCGAGAAGAAGGAAGTTGTTGTTTCGGCAGGCGAGTCAACTGTTATTTCTTTTGACGCCACATCGCAGTGGACTCTGACATCTTCGGCCATCTGGTGCAAGATTGAAGATGGCAGCGAAAAGGTGTCTTCACTTCAAGGTAAAGCAGGTAGAGCAGAGGTTAAAATCCATATTTCGGATGAGGCACGCGACAGCAACACTGCCGAACTTACATTGAAGATGAACAACGAGAGCAAGGTAATCTATGTTATTACCCGACCTGCGAAGGCACTTGTGTTTAAAGTTTTCAATGCTGATAAGACTCAGGAACTTGGTGAAGGAAACCCCTTCGTGCAGCTGTACGACGGCAGCGGTAAGTTTGTGGTGGTAACAGAGATAGACTGGAAAGTTGAAACAACTGCAAACATTGACTTCAGCCAGACAGTGGCCGGAGGTAAACCTAATGTTGAAGTTGTGGTTTCTCCTGCTCTGGGTGCAAATGTTGAACTCCGTAAAAACGGATGGGATAGCCAGCTTGTGTTTAAAAACATTGGTGGCGAGACAGTTAAGGTTGTTCCGGTTCGTTACGACGGAATGCCCGAGAGTGTTATTGAGTTTTCGCACCGCGGCAACGAGCTTGAAGTTGTTGAGTTTACTTACGAAGGCGACAAATACAAAGATGGCTCTGCCAATGTTGACGGACCTTTCAAATTCAATGTTGCCGCACGCGACGACAAATATACCCACGTTTACATCGAATACTTCGAAGAGATGAACGATGCCGGTGAGTATGAGTTTGAAAACTATGTGCTTGCCGAAGATGAGTGCTGGTTTACTGTTACCGACGACAAAAAAGGCGGTTTCGTACTCTCTACCCAGGAAAACATGGGTAAACTGCGCAACGGATTTTTGATGGTGTTCCCCACATCTGTTTACGACAAAGTGAAGAACAACTTCGAAAAATCAGTCTTCTCCACAACCGAAGGAATCAATAAGAATTATGAGCAGTACATTGCCGTTATTGTAAAGCAGGCAGCTAATCCTGCAATGGCATCGGGATTTACTGTCACCGACCAGGAGGGAACACCTCTTTTCGACGAGAATGGTGAAGAGTTAGAGTTGACTTCTTACAGAGATGGCAGCGATAAGAGTGATGAGGAGATTATCGAATTGTTTGGTACCACCAATGTGCATATCCTTAGCCTGCCGCTTGGTACTGCCTACGACTATATAGTAGCAGCTCCCAAAGGATTTACCGGTTATTACGTAACCGCCGATATCGTCCAGGGCTGGGCAGGTGTTGAACTTGTGGAATCGGATGATATCAAAACCGTTACAATTACAGGTATTGGTGAACAGACCAAAGGCGAAAAATCACTTCAGATCAACGTCTTTGATCCTGAAAATGCAGATGCTCCTTTTGCTGTTCTGTTGATTGAAAGGTATTGATTTATTGATTATTGCAGATGGCGGGAAACTCCTGCCGTCTGCTTTTGATTAATGTTGGTTATAAAAAAACATACAATTTTTATTCATGAATATAAAAGCGTTAAATATCATCGGGCGATTCCACCTTCTGTTGTTGGCAGTATTGATGCTGACAGCCACCGGATGCTCTGACGATAAAGATACCATAGTGTCGGCGCGCTACGGATATGTTCAGTTTAAGCTCTTCAAAAAAGCCTCCTACAACAAGGCCGCAAGTGCAACGAAGGAACTTGAATATCTGGGTGAAGCCGAGAAAATGAGAATTGTGCTGGTAAGCAACGAGGATGGTTCTGAAATTACACAGACAGTTACTCTTAATCCTATTGGCAAAGATGCCGAACTTGGCCTCAGAAGCGAAAAAATTCAGGTTCTGGCCGGAAACTACAAGATAGTGGGCTACTATCTCTATAAGATTGTAGGTCAGGAGTTGAAGGAGATTATCGGCGGCGCACCTGCCCAAACCATCAACCTCGAAGTTGCAGAGGGCGGACTTACAGTTGAGGATCTTACGGTGGATGTGGCAGAGCGTGGCAAGATAAAACTGACACTTAAAAAGAACATGGTTCAGAATAAATCGGTTGATAATGCCGATAATTTTGAGTTTAAAAGTGTGGCTCTTGCTACTGTTGTTATTGAGAACCAGTTTACCAAGGTAAAGACTACCTACACCAAGATTCCGGTAAAGTATAAGACTGTTGTTGAAGATAATGGCTCTATCTATGCCATTGCTGTGAGCGACAGTGCCTTTACCGTAGAGGGTGGAAATTACAAGGTCTATTCATACGAGCTTTACGATAAGTCTAAACGATTCCTCGAGGCTGATAAGGTAGTGTCCAACTCTGCTTTTTCGGTTGCCGACAACAAGGTGACTGAAGTAAGTGTGGCGGTAAATATCTATCATAGTGCTGCCTACATCCAGGATTACATTGCATTGCGCAAAATATGGGAAGCACTCGATGGTGCAAACTGGAGCTATGACGATCTCCAGTATCCGGTAGGCACCAACTGGAACTTCAATAAAGATATTGACCTTTGGGGACAGCAGCCCGGTGTGGATGTCGATTCCAAAGGACGAATCACGATTCTCAACATGGGGTCATTCGGCCCCCGCGGACGTGTGCCCGACGAAATAGGCCAACTTAGCGAGCTGATTATCCTTACGCTTGGAACACACTCCGACCGCATAGGTGGTAACATGGTTGAGCAGTGGGGTGCACAGGTTACCACAACCCGCAAGGAGGAGTGGCGTAACGACTACTACAACCGATTTATCAAAAGGGATGTGCGTGCCGATTTCTCCGAACCTCTGCAAAAGGCGTTTGAGCTTAAAGGCAATCCTGTGGTAAAACCAGAGCTGAAAAACGGAGCAGGGCGCGATGCCGGTGTTGGAACACTTACCAACGGCATTACAGGAGTATCGAAAGAGATATCGAAACTTGCCAAACTCCAGCAATTGTTTATTGCAAACGGTAAATTTGTTGATTTTGAACCCGGTACAAGTTTTGCAAAAATGGCAAACCTTACCGATGTGGAGTTGTACAACTGCCCGTCGATGAAGAGTTTCCCGCTGGCACTTGTTACTGCTCCCAATATTGAGCTGCTCAATATGGCCAACAATCCGCAGATTCCAGGCTCAGAGATGCTCGACGGGTTGGATAAGTTGGCAAAAGCTCCTGTGGGTGCAAAACTTCAGGTTCTCTATCTGCGCAACAACTCGCTTGAGACGCTTCCGGCAAGTTTCAGCAATATGAAGAAATTAGGAAAGCTTGACTGTGCCCATAACCAGATTAAGACGATTCCAGCCTTTGGAACAGATATAAATCTGGTGCAGCTCAATATGGAGTTTAACCTTATTGAGGTTATTCCGGCTGGCTTTTGTGGTTTTGAAGATATTGAAAACTTCACTTTCTCGAACAATAAACTGACCAAATTCCCCAATATATTCGATGCAAACACCGTTTTCGGTATGTCGTCGGTAGATTTTTCGAATAACCAGATTACAGAATTTGAAGGAGGAGACAATTTTAAGGGTATCTATTGTAAAAGTGTCAACCTGGCAGGCAACCGACTTAAATCTTTCCCCGGAATATTGTTCAACAAAAACTCCAGGATTGGTGCTTTGCTGCTTAGTGGCAATGGTATGGAGGAGTTTCCCGAAGGTGCTTTGGAGGGTAAATTTACCTATATGCTCGAAACCCTCGACCTTACTTTCAATAAGTTGAGTAAGCTGCCCAGGGATTTCAGCTCGGTAACACTGCCGTATCTTTACGGTATCGATATGAGTCACAATCGTTTCGCTTCGTTTCCTACCCAGCCGCTTAATATCGGATACCTTACAGTATTCGGATTACGCAACCAGGCTGATGCCAACGGAAACCGTATTATGCGCGAATGGCCAAACGGTATTGGTGCGGTTCCAAGCCTTCGTGCCCTTTATCTCGGCGGTAACGACCTGCGGAAGATTGATGATAAGATATCGCCCAACATCAGGATATTCGAGATTAAGAATAATCCCAATATCTCCATCGATCTTTCGGCAGTATGTCCATATATCAAGGCCGGTATTTATATGCTGATCTACGATCCATCGCAGGATATCAGAGGTTGCGACTATCTGAACCTTGATTGAGATGTTGATTATTGAATAAATAGTTGAAAATAAATGCTAATCAAATGAAACTGATATCAAATATAATCCTTTCGTTTCTGGTGGTGTCGATGATGCTTACGGGATGCAAGGACTCTGACGACAACTCGATTTCGGGATTTGATGTTGATGCCTCCGAGTTCACCCTTGGTGCCGAAGGTGGTGTTAAAACCGTGAAGGTGACATCAGAAGCCCGATGGATAGCGCGTGCCGATCAGCCATGGATTAAAATTAGTCCGGCCAACGGTGTTGGTGTGGTTGAGTGCGAAATTGCCATCGACACTACCCTCAGCAACGGTGTGCGCTCGGCCACTGTTTCGTTCATACCGCAAGGGATGGATCGTAAGGAGGTGAAAATAAATCAGACCGGCTACGGTAAAATCATCAGCCTCGATAAGAGTAATGTTGAAGTTGCCAATATGGGTGACTATGGAAAACGGTTTTTCGATGTGTCGCTTGTTGCTAATGTCGATTTTAAAGTGGTGATACCCAACGAAGCCAAGGAGTGGATTTCAATAAAGGATATCCCGGTCAATGTGGCTGATGGGAGTGCCCGCCCACGCTCTGCCAAACTTCGTTTTACCTGGGAGATGAATACTACTCCGGAGATTAGGAATGCTGCCATAAAGTTTGTTCCGGCCAATCAGGGAGTGACACTCGAGAAGGAGGCTGTTCTGAATGTAAGCCAGCTTGCCGCACCTCTCATCGCCGATAATCGTAGTGGCGACTCTCTTGCGCTGATTATTATCCGCGAAAAACTAAAGGCTGTAGGTACATGGGATACAAGCGAAAAGATGGACCACTGGGACGGCATAGTACTTTGGGAGAAGACCGACAAGGGTGTGAAACCCGAAATGGTTGGCAGGGTTCGTGCTGCACGCTTTGAGTTGATTTCGATAAAAGAGGGATTGCCGGGTGAGTTTTCAAAACTGCGATACCTCGAAAATCTCTTCATCCAGGGTAACTCAAACACCCACCTGCTACCCGATGTTTTTGAACTGGGTACGGCACTTGCCAACCTTGAGCATCTGAAATATCTGAATATCAGGTCGTATGGTATTACTACCATCCATCCGGCCAAAGAGCTTACCAAGCCCATGAAGTCGCTTAAGGTGCTGAGTCTTAGAGCCAACAACCTTGCGGCATTCCCTACGGCTATCAACAGCACCAACTTCCCCAACCTTATTGCCCTCGATTTGGGCGGCAACCGCCGTTTCAGCAGCAAATCTGATATTCGTGATGGTG
>JBDHYT010000171.1:0-6153 GCA_039811485.1 Marinilabiliaceae bacterium
GTTATAGACGTAAAAATAGTGTGAGTAGGATGTGTTAAAGTCTTCAAATGTGAATTTGATTACCTTACCAGGCTCTGCAGGAACAAAGGTGACTTTCCCGTCGAAGTTGGGGCTGTAATTGGCAGCTTCACCGCCATCATCATAAAACTGTATCGGATTATAAATAGTCACATTGCCATTATCTCCGTTTTTAAGAGAATATTCATTTTTAGTAAGGCGGAATCCTTCGGGGTCTCCGTCAACAGGCTCATAAGCATCGGTATCGTCTGTTTTAACGGAAATAAGGCGTGCATCCACTTCAATGTCGGTATCCACCACATTTTTCAGGTCGTAGCTTACCCAGAAATAGTTAACACCTTCGGTTAATTCCCGGGTTCCGGTAACGGTAACTTCTGAATTATCAGGATTGCTGACAGAGCCAAACACTTCAGCTTTTGAAAAATCATTTTCTTCACCCGAATATAGTACGTTAACAGAATTGATTGCCGGAAGCGACGATTTCAAATCAAGTTTTATCTCTTTTACATTTTGTGTAGTGAGATTTCCTTCTGTTTTTACTGCAAAGGTTATGATTTCCTTGTTGGTATCACCGGCTTTTAAATTGTCGGTACTTGCCTGACTAACAACAATTTCTTCTATAGTCATGTTGTGGTTTACAAAAGGTTTGATAGTTGCATTCCAGCCTCTGCCGGCATAAGCATATGAAGTTGTTTTTGCATTAAACTTTATGGTAATTGAACCATCAGCCGCAACAGAACGCAGTTTTTTACCAGGACCTGTTTTGCTTTGAGCATTGCTGTTCAGTTTCCAAAGCAGATTGCCGGCATCGGTTGTGTTTCCGCTGTAAATTTCAAACACAGCTTTGGTGCCATACGAAGCGTCGGAATAATAGACATCAAACGAAGAGAAATCGATTTCAGCTTTTGCATTTGCCAGGGTAGGCGTGAAAGTGACAGAACAGTCGGCATCTTCATAATTATAATAGGCAGAACTATACGGGCTTTTAGTATCGGTAAAAGTCCAGTTGTCGTGAATTTCGCGTGTATGATTACCCGGCAGATGTTTAAAAATATTGGCAACAGTACGGGTTGCAGTTATGGCATTCTCCGGTGTTATTGTTTCACCTGAAATCACAATATTGCTAACTGCTGATGCAATAATATCTCCATTTGAAGCTGCACTTGTAATATCATACACAACAGCAAAATAGTTATTTCCCTCTTTCAGTTCAGTATTACCGTTTATTAAAACAGATGAACCGGAAACTGTTGTTTCTCCAAAAAGTGAATTAGTAGCAAATGTGCCTGATTCTCCCAATGAATATATTTTAGCTTTATGTAAGTCAGCAAGATTGCTTGTTCCTGACGCATCCAATACAACACTTTGCAATTTGAGCGGTGATAAAGTATTGGCAGCTTTGATATTAAGAAGCAGGAACTGTTCGTTTATACTGCTTCCGGCAAGAGTTTGCCCGGTTGCAAGTGGTGTTACATCGAATGCTTCAAATACCATTGGGCCGGGAACAAATTCTGAAACCACTGCCTCCCAGCCATTGGCAGCTATACCGGTAGTGCTTTTCAGCGTTACGGTAAGAGAACCGTCATCCGCAGTTGATTTAATTATTTTTGGTTCTTTCAGTAAAGTGGCTATCAGATTTGATTCATCATCGCTCCGCCCGTTATAGAATCTTAACAGGTCATTATTTCCTATAGAAGATGTATTGAATATTTCCAATGTGGAGAAATCAATTTTTATTTTTCTATCAGGCGTAGCAGGAACAAACGTAATTTTACCGTCGAAATTAAGGCTTATTTTACCGTCTTTTCCTCCATCATCATAAAACTGGGCAGGACTGGCAATAGTATATGTCAAGTGGCTGCTGCCAATCAGTATTGTGTTGCTAACAGAGAGATTATTTTCAGGTGAAGCAGATGTTATTGGCCTGGTTTCGTTGTTTATTTTTACAGAGCTGAGTGAAACAGCCGGTAGGATACCTGTGGCATCCGGTTTGATGTCGGCCACAAGGTAAAACTTGTTGTCTCCATTTCGTAGTGTATGACTTCCGTTATAGGTTAAATTTTCACCCAAAGCAGATAAAGAAGTTAAAAGATTGGCTTCTGTAAAGCTATCAGATGCGTAGAGGCGTACCTTTTCCACCTGATTTGCATTTAAGGCAGAAGTGTTAAGTGTTAGTTCGTTCAATGCCAGTGGATTACCGCCACCATCCATTTTAATGGCTGCACCCAAAATAATTTGATTACGTGCACCACGGTTTGCAAAAACAATATCCCTGAATGCTTCAGCTGAAACAAATTCCATATCCTTTGGGCTCAGGCTTGTAACCGTAATCACAAAACCCGTTTGTCCGTTGGCACCTGTGGAGTGGAATCCAAAAGTCAGTTTGCCATCGTCTGATTCGGAAGTGTAAACGGTTCCTGCTGCTGATGCACCAATTTTGGCAAACCATCCGGCGGGCATATAACTGCCTTGCCCTATTCCATTGGATGCTCCGGCATAACCTGTTCTTACATATCCGTTATAAAGCAATAAGTAGTTGGTATTGCCGTCCAGGTCAATGGATTCAACTGTAGCCTGTATCAGTTCACCAGGATTTGCTGGTGCGAATGTTACTCCCGCATCACGGTAGGAAGGGAAGGTACCTTTAGATAGCTTAAAAGTCACTGTTCCGTCAACAGTGTACTCTTCGTGTCCATCTCCGGTTTTCAGATAGAAGGTTTTATCACCCTCATCGTAAGCGGCGGACAGAGGATGTGCTGCAAACAGCATCATGCTCATTAAAAACATTAAAAATGTAGAGTGTTTCATTTTGTAATTATTTAAGAATTAAGAAACTATTGCTTACTGATTATCAGAAAATTATGGCACTTCTTTTAAAAAAGAGCTTTTACCTGGTAAGTATGACCGTTATAAAGCGCAATTCCTTGCAGTTTTTTCAATTAAACCTTTCCGGTATCAATTTGTACGTTTCGTGCATTATCAAGCTGGATGTCTTCACAAAACACTTCCATGTGGTTGGTACCCATATTTCTGACATCTGCTGTTTTAAGACCTCCCACACCTCCATAATCCTTAATCTGGACTCCAGCAAAATAACGTACGGCATCGGCAACCGATAAACTGCCTGGCTTTTTAAGTGCAACTCGGCTAAGTTTCTGCGCAGTAATAACATCAGAAAAAGTATTGGCTGTTACTATGGCTTCATCTATGTTGTAAACCCTGGTTGTGTCAATAGTCGGGGAATCTTTTGCCGGAAGTTGAGCAGAAGCGTGAAGTCCGACAAAAAAGATATTACTATCCAACATGTTTTAATCCGGGCGATTGAGCGTAAAAATATAAGCATTAATAAACCATTTGACAGTTACCAAATAGCTTATCGCGGAAAAAATATCAAAAAAACAAAATGGGGATATGCATCAGCATCTGTTTTTCAAAGCTCTATTCCACGAAAGCTTTAAAATATAATGCGTTGGCAGGTCTCCTGACTTATCCCCGTTCCGGTCGGCCTTCCCACCCCTATTTCCCCTAAAGGGGATTTTTTACGGAGCAGTGGCAAAGGTATTGCCGAAACGTTGCATAGGACTTACAGTAGCGGGTCTGTTCAGGATTTGCACCTGATTCCCTCTTCGTTCGATAAACTGAATAGCATATCGAAACCAATGCGATACTAATGTACTACTTTTTTTTCATTTACGGATTTTTAAATGTCAATTCATGTAATATACCGTTCTCAACCTTATAGAATCGTTGATTGGTAGTGGGCGAATCCAATCCGCCCAGGCTCTCGATATAAGGTCCGATTTTTAAATAATCAAAATTTTCTACCGAACAGTTTTCAGGAAATTTATCGCATCCCGAATACCAGGCTGTTTTAATACGTTTATTCGTAGTTTCACGAACATAAGCTGATAGTCGTTCCACCGCTGTGGGGTCTGCATCACCACCCATAAAGCAAACGCAGGTAACGGCATTTCCGTAGCGGGCCAACAATCCATCAAGACATTTTTCGTCTAAAACCTCACCAATGTTCTGCTGCAAATGAGCACTATGGCACCCCTTGCAACGATGCGGACAATTGGAAATATTGACCGCAAGCGTTACTTCACCGGGAACTTCTTGAAATACTATGTCAAAACTTGAAAATTTCATTTTAATTATTGATTGCCTGATGGTAGTGTCTTTTCCCGGCTTCCACCTGCCGTGGTTGCGAAAAATTGCTTATACGCTTCATATAACCAATAATGCGTGTCAGGTAATCTAAGTTTGCACTTCCGCATTGGGGACAGTTCGTTAATTTGCGTTTGTCTATATGTCCGCAATCGTTGCACACGGTATTGGGAATGTTGAATGTGAAATAGTTGCAACCCTCAATGGCTGCTATGCGCAACAAATGACGGTATTGTTCCTTGCTCAAATGTTCATCCAAATTGAGATGCAATGCCGAACCGCCCGTGAGGTGTTTAATGTAATCCCTGCCGTGCAGGCGGAATTTGTCGAGAATATTTATCGACTCATCTTCAACGATGTAGAAATAGCTGTTGTAGCAATCGCGATTCACTTTGTATCCGGCGCGTTTATCCCATTTGGCATGTTTCACGCCCACATTTTCAGCAGGAATCATTTCGCAGTTGAACATCACCTCTTTTGAGCGATAGCGTTTATTATACATCTCAATGGTGCCCAGCACATCCTGCACAAAAGCAAGATATTTAGGGTTGTCGCTTATTTCGATACCAAGTGCCTCAGCTGCTTCCACTAAACCGTTTACACCTATGGTGAGGTACTGTCGTTCCATATTGATATATCCCGAATCGAAGAGTGGCAGCATCCCTTTTTTGTACATATATTTTAGGTTTTCGTTGTAAGCGAGCTGCACTTTATGGGTTAAATCGACCACTTCCTGAAGGAAAAACTGATATGGCATAGATTTGCGCATGGCGTGTTGAATGCAACGGTTCAGGTTGATGGTCAGCACGCTTTTGGAGCCGGTGGAAACACCGCCAGCACCCAGTGTATAACTGAATCCGTTATCCTGAATTTCATTACGAAGGCGGCAGCAACTGCTCAATGAGTCGGCATTCTCGCTTATGTAAGTAAAAAACGAATGTCCCTCGGCATACATTTCGGCAGTAAAATCTCCGTATTCCTTATCTTTAGCATCGCCATTTTCGACAAGTAGAGCCATTGTTTCCACCGGGAATGTGAGTACTGTGCGGGTGCGTTCTTTGTTAAACCATTTCATGAAACGTTTTTGCAACCAGTTGAGCGAATCCCAATGTGGGCGACTGCCGTTGGGGAATACAAATTCGCTGAAAAGACTGTCAAAATAGTATTTGTCGTAGTATGAAATATTCCAGAACACCGCCTGAAAATTGCGTGCGCCCGTAGGTTGGTTTATTGAGTAGACTATCTGCTCAAAATAATCGGTAATAACCTTGTCGAGGGTGCGTTGCTTCTTCGATAAATCAACCACTTTGTCGGTGTGCATATAATAATCGTCACCAAATTCAAGTCCTATAAAGTAATTCATATACATCAGGAACTCAGGAGTGGCACAGGCACCGCTAAGCATGCTCGACACCATAAATACCATGTTTATGAAGCCTCCACAGAATGATTTCAGATTAGTAGGTGCCTTTGAGTTGCCACCTATTGAAGTTGTTCCGCCAATCAGCCACGGATACATTGTTATACTTGCACAATAGTTGGCAAGGCTCGTCTCGTCGTTTTTGTATATGTAGTGATTGTTAAGGAGGTCGATGTACTTATCCGACAGCTCTTTGCCATACATCTCTTTGATTTTGTCAGTGAGCAGACGACGGTTCAAACGTATAAAGTTCGATTTGGGCAATTCGCCAATGAGCGTTGCAAGGTTTTTATTCTCCACGTTTGCATTTGCATCATACTTACTGCCTGTTGCAGCGTTTTGGGCATCGCAATATTCCATCAGGAAATTGAGTTTGTCGCGTACTTCACGATCTTCCTCATGCCTGGCGCGATAGAGCATATATGATTTTGCCACTGCATAGTAACGCTCTGACATTAAAGCTATTTCTACCTGATTTTGAATCTCTTCTACTGTTATCCCATCCTTTATGCTCACACGGCACAGGATATTGGTTATTACATCTTCGG
>JBDHYT010000172.1:0-6145 GCA_039811485.1 Marinilabiliaceae bacterium
AAAAGAGAGAAAGAGTGTTTTCATCAATATTTGGAGGTGATGGGAAAAATGAGGAACAATCGGATATTTTGAACAAACCATCGAATCGGAATCCTGAAAAGGATATGATTGATGCACAAGAGAGTGAACTGATAAACAATGCAATAGACCAGCTGCCCGATAAGCAGCGAACAGCCTTTGTATTAAGCAAATATGAGGAATTGTCGCAACGCGAAGTGGCCGAGATAATGAATTCTTCCGAAGGAGCTGTGGAACAACTGCTAATAAGGGCAAAAACAAATCTTCAGAAAAAACTTACGCCATATTACAAAAATATTGAGCTGAACCATAGGAAAAACACGCCAGATGGTTCTAACATTTAGTAACGATGTCAAAATCGGTGATGATGAAAACTGACAATAACATAACGGCTGACAATAATATTAAATCGCTGAACGAGCACATCGATACCAGAGTGTCGATAATTATTGAGACTGAAAAATCGATGACAGGAACGCCACATCGACTTGAAACCGACATTATGCTCAGCATCAGAATGAGAGAGGCAGGCAGAAACCGATTCATCGGCACCACAGTACGCAAAGTATTGTGGGCTACTGCAGTGGCTGCCAGCTTAACCTTAGGCATTCTGGCAGGCAACATTGCAGCGACCACAAGTACCGGAGGGAATGACAACGAAGAGCTTGCATTGCTCAACGATATTGAGATTGAGAATATTGAAGTTTTCCTCAGTAACTAAAACGTAAAACAATGAATATCAAACGACAGACATATATTTGGATTATTGCGATACTGGCAGTGTTTAACCTTGGCACCATTGCAGCCATACTCTATCACATCAGTAACACAACCAAAGAGAACCAGGCCACGAGAGCCGCTTTTACAACACCCGGCAGAGACGGTATGCCACGAGTGGGGCGAATGATGATGGAAAAGCTAAATTTAGATAGCGGGCAGATACCACAGTTTACGGATATTAATTACCAATTCAGACAAGAAGGAGCAGATATCACCCGGAAACTCAACCACTTGCGAATAGCACTTATGGAAGGTATGTCTGCCGAAAAACCCGACACACTCTATCTGAACATGCTTTCCGATTCGGTAGGTATAATGCACGCACAACTGAAAAAGGAGACTTACAGATATTATCTGAATCTCAACAAGATATGCAACCAACAACAGAAAGATTCATTAAAACGGTATTTTGAAGATGAATTTTCGAACTCTCCTCAAAAGAGGATGCACCAAAAGGGAAAACGCATGGGACGCAGGCGATAACGATGTCCAACAAAAATATGATAACAGATTAATTTTAAGACAGATGAAAGCAAGAACATTTCTGGCAATGCTGGTGCTGACAGCAACAGCAGCCATAGCAAACGCACAAGTGCCGGTAAAACCGCAGCAGCCCACGGGCCAAAACAGCAATTGTCCGTCGTTTGTGGATGAAAACAAAAACGGAGTATGCGACAACTTCGAAAATGGCACATGTCCTTATCCCAACCGCCAGCTAAATGGAAAGGGACGACGCAATATGCAGGGAGGACAAGGCACCAATCAGAATATGCGCCAGGGACGCAGGCAGGGTAACGGCCAGGGAATGGGACGTAATGCAGCCATGATGCAAAGACGTGGCTTCAAGGATGACAACAAAAACGGTGTCTGCGACTACTACGAAGAGTGGCAGAAGACACAGCAGAACACCGAAAAAACCAAATGATCATCAACAAAAACCAACGGGCCGGAGTAACATCCGGCTTTTTTATTTAATGTCACCAACATAAAAAAAAGATGTAAAATTCGAACATTCAATATTTTATAATTAATATTGTAATTAGTGTTAATTTTTTAAACCCTTTATCATGAACAAATCCATAAAAGGTATTATTCTACTGTTATTTGCTGTAGTCATGGTATCGTGTTCCAATTCGAAATACAGATACGAATCGGTTCCTGGCGATCCCATGCAGTCGCGCATCTACACCCTTCCCAACGGCCTGAAGGTTTACATGACAGTAAACAAAGAGAAGCCACGAATCCAGACCTACATTGCAGTAAAAGTGGGCGGTAAAAACGACCCCGCCGAAACAACCGGCCTTGCCCACTACTTTGAACACCTGATGTTTAAAGGCACCAAACAATTTGGCACACAGAACTATGAAGCCGAGGCACCTCTACTGAACCAGATTGAGGAACTCTTCGAAAAATATCGCAACACCACAGATGATGCAGAGCGCAAAGCAATATATGCCACCATAGACAGCTTGTCGTACGAGGCGTCCAAATATTCGATTCCCAATGAGTACGACAAACTGATGTCGGCCATAGGAGCCGAAGGAACAAACGCATATACAAGCAACGACCAGACAGTTTATGTTGAAGATATTCCATCGAACCAAATCGAAAACTGGGCACGCATTCAGGCCGACAGGTTTGAAAATCCAGTAATCCGCGGTTTCCATACCGAGTTGGAAACGGTATATGAAGAGAAGAATATGTCGCTGACCCGGGATTCAGAAAAAGTAATTGAAAATCTTTTCTCTGCATTGTTCAAAAACCATCCTTACGGAACTCAGACAGTACTTGGAACTCAGGAACACTTGAAAAATCCCTCTATCACCAACATCAAAAACTACCATCACACATGGTATGTGCCCAATAATATGGCAATTTGTCTTTCGGGTGATTTCGATCCCAACAATATGATAGCAATTATCGACAAATATTTCGGAGGCATGAAACCCAACGATAACCTTCCGAAGCTAAATTTCAAACCCGAAGAGCCAATTATCGAGCCGGTCATCAAGGAAGTTATGGGCAATGAAGCGCAACGCATTACACTTGGCTGGCGACTGCCGGGAGCTGCCTTCAAGAACATAGAAACGGCAAATCTGTTGTCGCAGGTGCTTTATAACGGCAAGGCAGGCTTGCTCGACCTTAACATCAATCAGCAACAGAAGTTACTGTCGTGCTACGGATTTTTCTACGCTTTAGCCGACTATTCGGTACTGATAATCCAGGCACGGCCCAAAGAGGGTCAGACACTTGAGGATGCCAAACATATAATAATGGCCGAGATTGAAAAACTCAAAAAAGGTGAGTTCGATGAATCACTGCTCACCGCCACCATCAACAATCTAAAATTGAGCGAGATGGAGATGCTTGAGCAAAACGATTCAAGAGCCGATTGGTTTGTCAATTCGTTTATCAACGGCACGGATTGGAAAAATGAAGTTGAATCGCTCAACAAAATGGCTAAGATAACCAAAGACCAGATTGTTGCATTTGCCAACCAGGAGCTGGGTAATGGCTACGCCGAGATACACAAGCTCCAGGGCAAGGACATGAACGAACTGAAAATTGAAAAGCCCAAAATCACGCCCATCATCACAAACAGAGATACTGCAAGTGCATTCTTACGCGAGATTCAGGCATCAGTTGTTACTCCAATAGAGCCCGTGTTTGTTGACTTTGCGAAAGATATGGAACAGTTTAAAGCCCAATCGGACATTCCTGTTTTGTATAAACACAACACACTCAACGGATTATTCAATCTTCAATATATATTTGAAAAAGGAACCAACGACGATAAAATTACCGGACCGGCTGCCCGCTACCTCTCATACTTAGGTACCGACAAGATGAGTGCCGAGCAGATAAAACAGGAATTCTACAATCTGGCTTGCGATTTCTCCATATATTCTTCACAGGACAAAACCTATATGACCCTTAGTGGCCTAAGTGAAAATATGCCTCAGGCAATGGAGCTTCTCGAGTCGCTTATAGCCGATGCAGTGCCCAATGCCGATGTGCTTGCCAACCTTAAGGCCGACATCATCAAATCAAGAATGAATGCCAAACTTCAACAAAATGCGAACTTCTCGATGCTGCGCCAGTATCTGACCTACGGTGCTGTGAATCCGGCTAAAAATATACTCTCAAACAGTGAAATAATGGCTCTCACCGACGAGGTACTCCTCAGCAAGGCAAAGGAGCTGACCACATTTGAGCATAAAGTGTTGTATTATGGTCCTAAGAGTAAGGAAGAGCTGCTTGCCGACCTTGCCAAACACCATAAAGTGCCGTCAACACTCACTCCGCTACCAAAGAGTAACAGATATCCGATGCAGCAGACAACAGAGGGTATAATTTATATTGCCCCCTACGATGCCAAGCAGATTTATATGTCATAGTACACCAACAGCGGCGAACTTTTTGATGTAAATAACACACCGATTATAAATATGTATAACGAATATTTCGGTGGAGGCATGAACAGCATAGTTTTCCAGGAGATGAGGGAAGCACGCGGTCTGGCCTACTCTGCCAATGCATTTATCAACCAGCCACGTAAGCTCGACGATAACTACGCTTACATCACATTCATCGCCACACAAAACGACAAGATGATGGATGCCGTAAATGCTTTTGACGAGATAATAAATAACATGCCTGCAAGCGAAAATGCCTTCTCTCTTGCCAAGGATGGAATAATCTCGCGCATCAGAACCAACAGAGTTACCAAAAGCGATGTCCTCTATGCTTATCTGAGAGCAAAAGATTTGGGATTAGATTACGACGTCAACCGTCTGATTTATGAGAAAGTTGGAGCTTTCACTCTCGACAGTGTTAGGGAGTTTCAGAACAACTGGGTAAAAAACCGCATTTACCACTATGCAATTCTTGGCGACGAGAAGCAGCTCGACATGAAGTCGTTGGCAGGGAAAGGTAAAATTATACGACTCACAACCGAAGATATATTCGGATATTGAAATGACTGAATTTAAATAAAAAAACCTGCTGTAGATTTATCTGCAGCAGGTTTTTATTTTCATTCAAATATCTGATTCATCGACCGTCCTATCCACACTTGTGGTACGGGAAGTGCAAAAATCTCAGCAATGGTTGGAGCAATATCAAACTGCATCATACTTTCCTGAAATTCGCCACCTTGTCTGATATTTTTCCCGGCAACAATAAACGGAGTCTCCATTTCCATCATAGTCTTTCCTCCGTGTCCCTTGTTGATGCCACCATGATCGGAAGTAACGATAAAGATTGTATTGTCGTAAATACCTGCCTCTTTTACCGCATTAACGATATCACCAACATAACCATCAAGGATAGTAAGTTTATCGTAATACTCCTGGGTGTCGTGTCCGGCACCATGTCCCACATCGTCTGGGCTGTCAAAAATAAAAGCAGCAAGCGTAGGTTTTTTATCCTTGATGTAGTTTACCGCCATGTTGCGCAAAGGCTTGTTATCCACTTTATTGGAGGCTTTGAAATAGACATTAAGCGAAAGAGTGTCAACAAGATACTTAATTCCTTCCCATTCGTACATCACTCCTATTTCAGCCTTGGGCGATGTTTTACGAAGAAGGTTAAACACATTTGGAAATATTCCGTTTTCGTTAAGTTCGCGTGATGGCAAATCGGGCTTTTTTGATCCCCAGTCGGTATAACCATGAAGCTCGGGGCCGGCACCCATCCACATAGATGCCCAGTTTACGGCACTTGCCGACGGTAGTACTGTACGTTTTTTCAAAGTATAACTTCCTTGAGCCATTAGTTTTTTCACATTTGGCATTTCAGCTTTTTCAACACTATAAGAGCCCCATCCATCAAGGCCAATAAAAATCACATGTTCGGCTTTTTTCACCTCTTTATTCTGATGATTTACACTTACCGCAGAACAAGCCATCAGCATCGCAGTCCCAATAATTGATGCAAAGCACCATCTAAACTTTTTTATTGTCATAATAATTTATAAAAGAATTAATATTTATTTAAGAATTTCATACACTGCAAAATTTTTAACTATGGGATTAGCTTTTGATTTTAAAATTTTAAGCCTAAGCTGCGAAACAGTAATTGGTTCAAACACTTCAATACGTTTATGTCCAACCGAACTACCACTGCACAATTCAATCCAATCGTTTACCCGTCTCCCTTCAACACTATATTCAAGTATGCTTTCGCCTTTTGCAATTTCTTCCTGGATAACAACCCTATCGACAGTAATCTCATTATCAAGAGTTAACACAATGCAATCACCATCACCTGATAAAAAATAAAATCTTAATTGCCATACGATGTAATAAAAACATCCAACAAGGGTTATCAATAATCGAATATCACG
>JBDHYT010000173.1:0-6124 GCA_039811485.1 Marinilabiliaceae bacterium
ATGTGTCGGTTATGGGTGGAGCTGTTGGAACAGTAACAAATAATGCCGGTCAAGATCAGCTTGTTGTGCCTGATAATGGCAGGCGGCTGACACTTGGTTTCTCGCTTATTGGATATGAGTCGGCTACTGTTGCATTGGAGCCGGGACAGTGTGTAGCCGATGTCCTACTCTCTTCTGCCGATATCCGGCTCCCTGAGGTTAAGGTGGTTTATTCAAAGGCTGAGGATGTTTTGGCAAACTTCTTTAAGAATGTAAATCACAACTACAGTCAATCGTCCTCATTACTTTCTTGTTTTTTTCGCGAGTCGATATTTCAGGATAAAAAACTAGTGCAAATATCCGAAGCCGTTGTAGATGTTTTCAAAAGCAGTTATGCCGATCGCGATAGTTACGAAAAGGTTGATTTTGTCAGAGGTCGTAAAAGCCGGCCGCCGCACGTAATGACAGATATGGTTTTCAAGCTCGAGGGTGGTCCCTATTACCTGGCACGTATCGATTTGGCCAAATACTGGGATTTTATTCCGCAACCCAATATGGTTTCTAATTATTCATTTGTGTTTGATGGGGTAGATTATGAATATGATAAGCTGCTTTTTAAGTTGGCATTCAAACCTGTCCGCGACGACGGCGACCTTAAATATTCCGGATTTATCTATTTCGACAGCGAATCGTTTGCTTTGGTAAGGGCTGAATTTGAGCTTACCCGTAAGTCGTTGATTAACAGTAGGCGGCAATTAATTCGTAAAGAGTCTAAAAATGTGGATGCCAGGCTTATAGCTGCGAGGTATAGTGTTGTCTATCGTCCAATTGGCGGCAAATGGGTTCTGGGCAGTGTGGCAGGAGTACTTCAGGTGAAGATAAAAAGCAGAAGCCGCGATTTCTCAGGACTCTTTACGGCATCCTCGGAATTGGTGGTCAATGATATAAACCCTGTGGTGCGGCTTGGTAATATGCGCTCTGCAACATTTCGTCCCAACTATCAGATATATGAGCAGATTAAAGAGTTTGATCCTGAATTTTGGGATACTTGCAATATTGTTTTGCCCGATATTGTGGGCGGGCAATAAAAAACCATGCCGGGAAAACCCGACATGGCAATTTATTCATAGTTTAGGCATACTGTCTGGTAAGGTAATCGATGGTTGACCCTACTGACCTTAATGACTTTATCTCTTCGTTGGGAATATTCAAATCAAACTTCGACTCCAAGTAGAACAAGAAACAAGTCTTGTCAACTTCATCCAGAAGTAACTCTTCCTCCAATTGGGCATTCTCATCAATTAAATTACGTGGAATACCTGTTTTACGAAGTACTTTGTATAGGTTGCGTCTAATTTCTTTATTATCCATGATAATTGCTTTTGTTTATATGACAGATGATTTGGTGAATGTACGTATCGTAAAAGCAGATATTTTTTAAAATATTTTTAAACTTTCTGAAAATCAATGCTTTATTTTAAAAATATTATTGCCTTAGTAGTTTGTTTCGCTTTATTTTGGGTAATTATTTCTCTTTTTTGTTTCTTTTTGGCTGTTGATGCTATCTTTGCCATAAAAATATAAACTATGCAGAGCTTATTTGAATGTAAGGTACGATATCAGAAAATTGATGAGTTGAGCGGAAAAGAGAAGAAGGTTAACGAGACCTATCTTTTTGATGCTATTTCGTTTACCGAAGCCGAATCAAGAATATATAAAGAGATGGAGACCATGATAAGTGGCGAGTTTCTTGTAACCAATATACGTAAGGCCAACTATGCCGACATTTTTAATTTCGATGATGGCGACCGTTGGTACAAATGTAAAGTGTCGTTTGTCTCCATCGACGAGGAGGCAGGTAAAGAGAAGAAAGTTTCGAATCAGATACTTGTTTTTGCCAACGATGTCAAAGATGCCTTCGATAAGATTCATCAGGGAATGGGCGGCTCGGTTGTCGATTTTGAGATAAATTCAATCAGCGAAAGTCCGGTTCTCGACTTCTTCCCCTACTTTAATGATGAAGAGACTAATCCCGAGGGTCACGAAGTAGCCCGTAAACCCGCAAAGCAGTCGCTGATGGCAGATAGCAATGATATGAGCGATTTGGACGAGGCAGATGACGAGGCTTTAGAGGAATAAAAAGACTTAATAAAGAATTGTTTAAGTAAGAATCCTGAAGGTTAGTCAAAACTTTCAGGATTTTTTTAATTTAGAATTTAAGATAAAAACATCCTAATCTGTTTATATATCAGTGGGTTTGTGATTTCTTATTTAGAATGAGGATGGTAAATGGCGGGAGAGTGCTATCTGTGTTATTTGGAATTAATAAAAATAGGGATACTTTTGTAGTGCAGTTTAGTAATAACTTAGAACAAGATAGTATGACCGCAATTCAGTTTAACAACCGTTTATTGAGCCTTCAGGACAGGCTGTTGTTCTTTGCTTACAGCCTCACATCCAACGATGATGATGCTCGCGATTTGCTTCAGGAGACCTTGCTGAAAGCTTTGATGTATAAGAATCAGTTCGCCGATAATACTAACTTTAAAGCGTGGGTATTTACCATTATGAAGAATACGTTTATCAATAGCTACCGTCGCAATCAGAAATCGCGCCGTGCTTTTGATGCAGGTGAAGATTCTTTAAATTTGGCTCAAAATAAGATAAAAACATCCGAAACTCCCGATTCTCACCTGTCTGTTTATGAGATGGAGCAAAAAATTGAACAACTGAGTGAGGAGTTTAAAGTTCCGTTTAAGATGCACACCGATGGGTTTAAATATAAAGAGATAGCCGAGACGCTTGATTTACCACTTGGAACAGTTAAAAGCCGCATATTTTTTACACGCAAAAAGCTTCAGGAGGCATTAGCCCAATGAGTTAAATGTTCATGATTGTTTTGGCCGGATTCGTTTGATTCCGGCTTTTTTATTTTATTTTTACATCACGTAACCAATGACCGTATAACAATTTGTTAAATCGTCTCTATGAACCTTCAGCCAGGCATCAACCTTTCCGAAATCGTTATCCGTAAAGCATCGGGTGAAGAGCAATACTTTAACTCAGAAAAACTACTCCGTTCTCTGATTAATGCCGGAGCATTCCCGGATATTGCACGTAAAATTGTGCAGGAAATCGCTGCTTCAATCTACGACGGCATAACTACAAAACAAATTTACAAACAGGCCTTTGCACTGCTTCGTAAAAACCGTTCGCGGGCTGCTCTTCGCTATCGATTGAAACAAGCGATGCTTGAGCTTGGTCCAACAGGTTATCCGTTTGAACAGTTAATGGGACTTTTGTTTCAAAGGCAGGGATTTAAAGTAGATGTTGGCGTTACGGTGCAGGGCCGGCACGTAACTCACGAAATGGATGTTGTTGCCACCAATCGTAAGGTGCAGTATTTGATGGAGTGTAAATACCATAGCGATCAAGGGCGTCAGGTAAGTGTGCAGGTGCCGCTCTACGTGCGTTCGAGAGTCAATGATATAATTAGTGTGCGGAATGATCAGCCCCAGTATGAGGGTTTTGAATTTGTGGGGTGGGTAGTTACCAACACCCGGTTTTCGACCGATGCAATTGCTTATGGAACCGGGGCAGGCCTTACCATGCTGGCGTGGGATTATCCATCAGGAAAGGGGCTTAAGGAGATGCTGGAGCGCGAACGGATTTTCCCGATCACCATACTCACACAGCTTACCATAAAGGAAAAAAGGGCTCTTATTGACCAAAATGTGGTGTCGTGCAGCCAGTTACACCAAGACTTAAAGTTGTTGTCGCAATTTAATTTCAGCACCGCCAAAACAAAGTCGTTGATACGTGAAATAGATAGTATATGCAATGGCGTGGCCAAGTAGAAGATGTTTTGATTTTTTTCCATTTTTGATGATTAAACATTCTGTTATGAGTAAAAAACTTGATAAGTACAACCGTCTACATGACCAGATTTTAGATTTGACTGCTGATAAACCGTCGGTTATCTCTCGGATGGCAACCATTTCTGCCGTTTTGCACCACAAGATGAGTGGTTTCTTCTGGACGGGTTTCTATCTGCTCGAGGGTGGCGAACTTATGGTTGGTCCTTACCAGGGGCCGCTTGCTTGTCTAAGGCTGAAGAAGGATACCGGAGTATGCTGGGCCGGCGTAAAACGAAAAGAGAGTGTGGTGGTTGATGATGTACATGATTTTCCCGGCCATATTGCCTGTTCGTCGCTCAGCAACTCCGAGATTGTAGTGCCGGTGTTCGATAATGCGGGTGTTGTGGTTGGCGTTCTGGATGTGGATAGCCGCGAATTCTCCAATTTTGATGATGACGATAGAGTAGGGCTTGAGAAAATAGTATCACTTATATACCGTAATTAAGTTGAATTATTGAGATACTTCATTGTGTTGCCAATGACAGGGTAAATATGTTATTGGTAGTAAATAGTTTTACTCACAAGAGAAGATTTAGCTACGCTGAACTTCGTTTCTCTCTACGTTCGGAATGACCTTAGCCATAGTGGTTTAGGGTTTGGGATTGGTGTGGCTTTGCCGCACCAATCCCAAACCTCTCAGCACATAATGGACAGTCATTTTGCTAAATCAAATAACAGCAACGTTAATTATCATTAGCTCTGCTGAAATATATGATGTGGATAAAAAATATTAATGCAAAACTTAAGTCGGCACAGAAAAAAAATTTCTAAACTAAGATTGGATTAGTAGTGCTAAAACAAAAAAAAATCAGGTCATCGGACGTTTCCGGACCTGATTTTCTCACCATTATTAACCTAACTTATAAAGAAGAAAAACACCATAATTGCCAGCAAAGATATTATTTAATTCTGTAAATTATTGTGTTATGTTGTATAACATATTGACATTTTGAGCCGTTTTTCCTATGATGCTAATAGTGTGTTTATTGTGATTTTATTGGCATTGGCAGTTGTGTTGGTCCATTTTGTAAAACAGTGCCATTTTCTGTATTTCAATATGATTAAAATCAGTTATTTGGGCTTGTGTTCATATTGCCTTGTATTTGGTTTGTGTTTATCTTTGCTATGTAATACATAAAAAATTTATCATGAAAAAATCTTTACTTTTTTACTTTTTGCTCTTTGTTACGGTATCTCTCTTTGCCAAAACCAGAGATGTAGGCGATGCGCAGGTTGCAGGAGCACGTTTTGTGAGTTTGACCCATGGGGGAACCAACAAAAGTGCCACAGTGTTGCCAACACTTAATCTTGTTTATACGGCTAACTCAATCTCTGATAAGCCAAGTTTTTATGTTTTTAATAATGATGGTGGAGGCTACGTTATTGTGTCGGCCGACGATAGGGCGGTGGAAATTCTTGCTTACAGTAATGATGGCCGTTTTGATAAAAATTCAATTCCGGAGAATCTTCGTTGGTGGTTAGATTTTTATTCCGACGAGATTGCTTATCTGCAAACTCTACCCGAAGGTGATACTCCCAATAAAGTTTCACCTGCTCCTTCGGTTGCTACTGCTGTAGCTCCACTCTTGGGAAATATGAAATGGGATCAGGGCGATCCCTATAATATGTTTTGTCCTACCTTGCCCAATGGTAAAAAGGCTGCCGTTGGCTGTACTGCTACTGCCATGGCTCAGATAATGGGTTACCATAAATGGCCTCTGCAGGGAAAAGGCAGCAAGCAATATCAGACTAAAACCCATAAATTCAATCTGTCTGTCGATTTTAGCGAGACCTATTACGACTGGGCTAATATGACGCCAACATACGGAACTACAAGCACGCAGGCTCAGAAGCGGGCAGTTGCGACATTGAGTTACCATTGCGGGGTAGGGGCAAGTATGAATTATGATAGTGAGAGTGGCGCATCCACCGTAGAAGCCAGTAAAGCATTTGTGAATTATTTTGGTTATGATAAGGATCTCAATGAGATAAACAGAAATAATTATGGACGAGAGGAGTGGGCTGCCATTATCAGAAAAGAGTTAGATGCAGCACGTCCGGTGCTCTATTCCGGATTTACAAGTGATGCCGGTCATGCTTTTGTTTGTGATGGTTATGACGATAAGGGGTTTTTTCATATAAACTGGGGCTGGAGCGGTTTGTCTGACGGTTATTATCAGCTTACAGCATTGGCTCCCGGCTCGCAGGGAACCGGCGGTAGCGCAGGA
>JBDHYT010000174.1:0-6104 GCA_039811485.1 Marinilabiliaceae bacterium
CTTATATCGAAAATAACCATCCGCAGGTAGGGATTATACGACTTGATGTAAACTATGGATTTGCAGGAGGTTACAACAAGGCAATTGCCCAACTGACACATCGTTATGTGGTATTGCTTAATTCGGATGCGGCACCGAAAGAGGAGTGGATAGAACCACTCATAAGCCTGATGGATGAAAAACCCAACCTTGCTGCCTGTGTTCCTAAAATTAAGGATTACCGTCGCCCAAACTACTTTGAGTATGCAGGTGCAGCCGGCGGAATGATTGATAACCTGGGTTATCCGTTTTGCCGTGGTAGAATAATGGAGTCGCTGGAACAGGATAACGGGCAGTACGATACCCTGATTCCCGTTTTTTGGGGTAGCGGAGCCGCGCTGATGGTGCGAACTGAACTATATAATAGGTTTGGAGGTCTGGATGAGGATTTCTTTGCACACATGGAGGAGATTGACCTATGCTGGAGATTTAAAAACAGTGATTTCGATATTTTCCAAGTGCCTCAATCAGCAATATATCATCTTGGTGGAGGGACATTAAACCAGCAAAGCAGCCATAAGACTTATCTGAATTTCCGCAACAACCTCTTTATGCTGTTGAAAAATGATTATTCACCTCTCTGGTTTCCAAGACTTTTTGCGAGGATGATTCTTGATGGAATGGCTGCTCTTCATTTTCTGGCAAAGAAAGAGTACGGTTTTTTTGGAGCAGTATTTAAAGCTCATATCCATTTTTACCGGAAAATAGGTTATTTCTATAAAAAGCGGAATGAGCTTAAACTTAAATCGTCAGCAACAGGTCACAAAGAGATTTTCCCTCACAGCATTGTGTGGCACTATTTCATCAGGAAAAAGAGATTTTTCAGTTCGTTGGATTATTATAATCAAAAAAGATAGTGTGCCGGGAATTAAAGGTACGGCACTATCTTTTCCAGTTGATTTGAGCGTGAGCCTTTTACTAATATTGTCTTTCCTGCAATATTGGTTTTAGCCAGATATTCGCATACTTCGGCAGTTGTCTCAAAATAGTTAAATTGGCCATACTCTTTTGACAGGGCTCCAAATTCTGTTCCTACCAGCATCACATCGCCAAAGCCCAGGTCTGAAATAAGTTCTGCTATAGCCTTATGCTCGGATGGCGAATCGGTTCCAAGCTCCTTCATTCCTCCCACAATAAGCATTTTGGAGTCTCCGGCTGCCTTGCCGAAATTTTTTATTGCCAGACTGAGGCTGCTCGGATTTGCGTTGTAGGCATCAAGGAAAATAGTATTACGGCCTGTGTCAATCTTTTGCGAACGGTTGTTGGATGGTGTGTAGGTCTCAACGGCATTGTTGATTTTATCGGCAGGGATATTGAAAAATACCCCCACTGCAACTGCTGCAAGCACATTTTCAAGATTATAGCCTCCAAGCAGCCGTGTTTTTAGCTTATGATTTGTTTCTCCTTTGTGATGCCACTCCAACTCAAGAAAATCTGTGCTGCCAACACTCTCACAACCGGATATGTCGGCTTCACTTCCGGTGCAATAGGTAAATGTCCCGGTGTAGTTGCCAAGCATCTCAAGGAGGTGATTGTTGCCTTTATTAATAAACACTTTGCCATTGTGTGTTTTCAGGAATTGGTAGAGCTCCCCTTTTGTACGTTTCACTCCTTCAAAAGAGCCAAAACCTTCGAGATGGGCTTTGCCGACGTTGGTAACCAATCCATGGGTGGGCTTTGCAATGGAACACAGGAAAGCTATCTCGCCGGGATGGTTGGCACCCATCTCGATAACTGCTGTCTGGTGGTGCGACCCGATAGATAGAACCGATAGCGGAACACCGATATGGTTATTGAGATTTCCTACGGTGGCATAACAATTATAATGTGACGAAAGCACGGCGTTTACCAGTTCTTTTGTGGTTGTTTTTCCGTTGGTGCCGGTGATTCCTATGATTGGAATATCGATATGGGAGCGATGAAATGATGCAAGTTGCTGGAGGGTTGCCAGTGTGTCGTCAACCACGGTAGCATTGGGATTATCCTGCCATTTGCCGTTGGATGTGACAACGTGGGCTGCTCCGCCGTCAAATGCCTTCTCTATCATCTCGTTGGCATCAAAATTATCGCCTTTGAGGGCGAAAAACAACGAGCCAGGGATGATGTTCCGGGTATCGGTGCATATCCGTTCGCATCTCTTGTAGATATTATATAACTCCTTCATCGCTTAATTATATTTGTAGCTAAAATAAAAAAAGAGGCTGACACAATGCCAACCTCTTCAATATTATTTTTTCGGTTTATTTCTTTTTCTTCAATCCGGCACCTTCAACAGGTGTTCCTACGCGGGTCATTGCACAACGGAATCCAAGGTCGTCGCGGCTTTCGCGCTCATCGAGGAAGCGGCGTGCACCAGGAGCCAGCCAGAATGCTCTGTCTCTCCATGAACCACCTTTGTAAACACGTGTGCGGTCGGATACAAGGCTACCTAAGTTTGAACCGGTTTGATCGGAAGTACCCTTATACATGTCACCTGTGCCTTCGTTGGCTTCAGTCCAAGTGTCACTTCCGGTGATGTTCGATTTAGAATCACCGTCAAGGAAGTTGCGGTTGTCGGCTGTACGGTAGTTTTTGCGGTCCTTGATATCTTTGTCTGTTTCTTTACGGTATTTGATGTTACCAAGACTATCCTTTTCATCCGGTCTGTTAGTATCGTCAAGGATTTTGGTCTGGAATACGTTACCACGGAACGGGCTGAATTCATCAACATCGTCAAACGATAGTGGACGGTAAACATCGGCAACCCACTCATTTACGTTTCCTGCCATACAGTAAAGACCGTAGTCATTGGGGTAGTATGATTTTACAGGAACTGTAATGTCGCCTTCGTCATTCAGCGAACCTGCTGTACCCATCATGTCACCATTTCCTCTTACGAAGTTGGCCATCATTTTGCCGCGTTCCTTCTTGTCTGGGTTACGGACGATATGTCCATTCCATGGGTAGATACGGCGGTCGGTCAATCTTTCGTCTTGGGTATTTCCAATCAATCCCAGTGCGGCATATTCCCACTCGGCCTCTGTTGGGAGGCGGTAGCGCGGCAACAGGATGCCGTCATCCAAACGAACGCGGCGCGAATTTCCATCATTTCCAAGATCTTTCATCGGGCGTTTTCCCTCAACTCCATCATACTGGCCGTAAAGATAGGCTTCGGTATTGAAGTTGTTTTCACCAGACTGGTCGCCAATACTCAAGTCAAGGATGCCTTCCTGAACAAGGATAAGCTCATTCACGCGGTCGGTACGCCAGTTACAGAAGTTTGATGCCTGTATCCAGCTTACACCCACCACAGGATAATCGGCATAGGCGGGGTGACGAAGATAATTCTCAACGTAAGGTTCGTTGTATGCAAGTGCCCTGCGCCACACAAGTGTGTCGGGAAGTGCATTTACATACACTTGCGGATAGTCGGAAAAGACACGGTTAATCCAATAGAGCCACTCACGGTAGTTGGCATTGCTCACCTCAGCCTCGTCGATATAGAATGAAGGAACGGTAACACGTCTTGGCTGGTTATTCCATTCATACATAACATCTTGTTCAACACGGCCCATTATGAAGGTACCACCCTCGATAAATACCAACCCGGGACCCTTGTACTGCTCGTAACCCGATTTATACTCAAACCCGCCAAAGTCGGGGTTGTTATACTGCCATCCTGTTGTAGATGAGGCATTTTTACTACCCTTTGAGCAAGAGGAAATTGCAAAAGCCGAAACAACAGCCACAGCCATTAAAAACCTTTGAATCATCTTCATAATTTAATGATCTTGAGATATTTTGCGTATTAATATTTACTTTGTCACACGGCGTATTTCAAAAACGCCTCTGTTGCATTTATACTGCAAAAATATTAAAAGGTTATACCTTTTTGACTTTTTTGCATAAAAAAATTATCATAGCAGTTAAAATACAATTTTTAAACAACAAAAACGTTCAAATATTGTGCTAAACTCGTTTTTTTAATGAATATTAGCATCAGTTTTGCCTATTGTAATTTTTTAGTCTGTTATCGCTTTAATTATATGAGAAATAAACTACCCATATTATATCTATTCTTGTTCTTGCTTTATGGTTACAGTGTCGCCTTTGCCCGGACAGAAAGAGATAAAAGTAAGCAAGTTTCTGAATTTAAGCAATCATCGGTGTTGAAAACGGGCAGATGGATAAAAATACGGATAGATAACACGGGAATCCACCGCATAAAATATGCCACTCTGAAGCAGTGGGGTTTCAATAATCCCGAAAAGGTTGTTATTTATGGTAATGGTGGCAAGATGCTGCCTGCACGCAACAGCGACAGCCGCCCCGATGACCTTCTGAAGTGTGCCGCAATTCACAACAACAGCAGCATTCTCTTTTATGCCCAAGGTGCCAATCACTATGTCTTCAACAAAGAGACTGCCTCTTACAGTTGGAAAACCCACGATTACGATTCTTATGCCTACTATTTCCTCACAGAACAGGATGTAGCAGTTGTGCCTGAAGAAAATGAGTATCATAAGTTATCGCCAACAACATCAATTTCTACTTTTGACGATATTTCCCATTACGGCAAGTATGGCTACAATCTCCTTCGTTCCGGCAAGAGATGGTTTAGCGACAGGTTTGACAGTAATAATAAACAGCGCAGTTACAATTTCAACTTTCCAGAGATAGTGACGGGGCGGCCTGTTAGTGTCACTATACCGCTTGCAGCAAGGTCCAGTCAGTCATCCAATTTTATTGTCTCTGTTAATAATAGTCCTGTAGGAGCACCTATATCGGTTCGTGCTGTCAATATGTTTAATGCCGAAGGTCTGTTTGCCGATGATGCTCTTTTTACTACAGGGTTTGCAGCAACCCAGCCGGGTATAACACTTCAGGTGGAGTATCAGTCTGCCGTGAGTAATTCGCTTGGTTGGCTCGAATATATTACTGTTGTGGCAAAGTCGAAACTGAAACTCACATCGTCGCAATTGATGTTCAGGAGCAGTGAGCTGGTAAGTGCAACTAATGCAGCCGGTTTTATTGTTGAAAATGCCAGTTCATCAACCACCGTTTGGGATGTAACTTCACCATCGGCTCCAACTGTTGTTAAAGGCGAATTCAAAAATGGGACATATCAGTTTGTTGCTCCGGCAGGCAGTTTGCGTGAGTTTGTAGCCTTCAATCCCGATGGTGCTTTCCCTGAACCGCAGATGATAGAGCAGGTTGCAAATCAGGATCTTCACTCCATTCAGCCTGTTAATTACTTGATTGTAACACATCCGATGTTTCTGGCGGAGGCCCAGCAGCTTGCCGAAGCACATATCACCAATCAGGAGGTTTCGGTGGCCGTAGTAACCACAAATCAGATATACAACGAGTTTTCGTCCGGCTCAAGGGATATTACTGCCATTAGAGATTTTGTACGGATGGTTTACAAACGATCCTCCCCGGGTGATGTAAACAGATTGAAATATTTACTCTTGTTTGGCGATGGATCTTACAACAATAAAACTGATGGCTCTGATAATACAAACCTGATTCCCACATACCAGGCCGGCAATTCGATACACCAGTCGGAAACTTATGTGTCGGACGATTTTTTTGGTTATCTCAACGATCATGAGGGGGTTAATGATGCCTACGACAGGGTCGATATAGGTATCGGGCGTTTTCCGGTAAATAATCATTCGCAAGCGGCCATTGCTCTGTCAAAAAGCAAAACACACTTGGAGAATCTTCAATATGGTGGATGGAAACGCACCCTGCTCTTTATTGCCGATGACGGCGATTACAATATTCACGTATCGTCATCGGAGAAGATATCTAACAAAGTGTCGTTGTCGAATCCTGAGTTTGAGATTAATAAAATCTATCTCGATGCCTACCGTCCCACCATTGGATCGTCGGGTAAGAGCTATCCCGAGGTTAATGCCGCCATCGACAGAGCCGTCAATAGTGGTGCACTCATATTTAACTATACCGGGCATGGTAGTGGTAGAGGGTTATCGCACGAACAGGTTGTAACACAGTTCTCTATTCAAAACTGGACCAACGCCACGCGTCTTCCTCTTTTTGTGACGGCTACATGCGAATTT
>JBDHYT010000175.1:0-6047 GCA_039811485.1 Marinilabiliaceae bacterium
ATTTCGAGGGTTATGCCAAGATGGTCGCAGAGAGCCTTTAGCATTTCGAACTGATAGCCTACCGGGAGACCTTTATATACAAAATAATTGACCGAATTATAGTCGGTAAGCACACGGATGGTGCCTCGCTGGAGTATTGAATCCAGATCAATACCAAGGCTCTCTTCACCATCTCGTCCGGCCATTGATGCCCTGTCGCGACAGCTCCAGAGATTCACCATAACCATAAGTCCCAAAAACACGATTACCTTTCTCATATCGATAAATTCAATGCAAAAGTATGGCATTTTTTTATCAATTCAAAACAAAAAACATTCATATCATTGATTATCAAAACAATACAAACTGCGCAATTTGACTGTTATGATTTGATATTTTGTAACTTTGCAGCAAACATTCAAGGTTATGGTAAAGGGTTCGTTTATCATTCTTCTTTTTCTTGTTGCCGGCGAAGCCATAAGCCTGCTCATCGATAGTTTTGTGCCCGGCAACGTCATCGGCATGGTTCTGCTATTTGCCTCGTTGCAGAGTGGCATTGTAAAGCCGCGAAGTATAGAGTCGGTATCGGTATTTCTGACAAAAAATATGGCTCTCTTTTTTGTTCCGGCCAGCGTAGGGCTGATGGCCTCTTTTCATCTGCTGGGTATGCACTGGTTATCGATACTGCTTGCATCGGTAATAAGCACAATGTTGGTACTTGCCGTGGTGGCATTAATTCAGGATAAATATGGACGGAATGAACACACTGACGCATAATGCGCCATTTCTGCTGATGCTGGTACTTGGCAGCTACTATGCCGGATTGTCGCTTCAGAAAAGAACCGGAATAAAACTGCTGCATCCACTACTGACTGCCGTTACCCTACTGATACCCACCCTGCTGCTGTTGGATGTTGACTATCCGGTGTTTGCCGAAAAGACATATCTGATACATTTCATGCTTGGACCATCGGTTGTGGCATTGGGTTATCTGCTTCACAAACAGATAGGGCACATCAAAGGAAATATAGCAAGCATAGCAGCAGCACTTTTCATTGGAGCCATCGTTGGTATTGTAAGTGTGATAGTTATATGCAAAATACTGGGTGCCACACCCGAGATTACTGCTTCGATGCAGCCCAAATCGGTAACCACCCCTATTGCTATCGGACTTTCGGAGCGGTCGGGCGGCATTCCGGCACTAACGGCTGTGGTGGTAGTGGCGTGCGGCATCCTTGGCAGCATAATGGGGCCGTGGCTACTCGACAGGCTGAAAATCAAGAGTAAGGTAGCCCGCGGATTGGCACTGGGTGCAGCCTCGCACGGTATAGGTACTGCACGAGCCCTGGAGATGGGGCCTGTGGAGGGTGCCATAAGTGGCATGGCCATAGGGCTGATGGGCATTGTTACTGCAATACTTATTCCATTTATCGAAAAACTGTTTTAAAGTGCCATTCTCACACTAAGGTTGAAAGCCCAGTTATCGCACTCGTGGCTATGGCGGTATGGTCCGATACGGTAATGCACCCCAAAGCCATACTTTACCACCACAAGATTCAGAATATTGTCTATGGCAACACCCGTCTCGTAATATCCACGGTGATAGGTGCGATAAAGTACTGATTTGTTGCTCCATCCGGCAGCACCCATAAGCGAAATTTCAGGTTTCAGCTTGCCCGCAGAGTGTGTAAATGGCATCATTGAGTGACGCAGATGGATATTGGCAAATTCCGACACTGCAAATTCATTGGGCCGCATGGTGGCAAACGAGTACGGAATCTCCAATCCCAGTTTCTTACGCGTGCCCATAACGCTGTATAACAATGCATCATGGTATGTCCCTTCAATTATGCCCGCTTCGGCTCTCAGACCTGTTATACTCCAGCTCTGCAACCTAATATCCTGATGGATGCGCATCTCAGCCTTGCGATAATCATAATCACCATTTCCCCGTCCTGCTGCAACATTAAGCCAAAACACAGGCATATTGGCAGGCTGTCTGAAGAGGCCAAAAACATTCTTCACCTGACGCTGTCCCGGAGTCCATTTTAGTTTTGCTCCAACCTCATGATTTACATAAGGTGCTGCAACCCACGGATTTATATCATCAAAAAAAAGATAAGGAATTTGCGGTTTCACGTCGGAATATGAGTACTCCAGCAACCCTTCGAGATTGCGTGCAAGCTGCATCTTAAGTTTGACGCCACCGCCGATGCTGCGATCCATTGTTTCGGCCAGAAAGCTGCCCAGATACTCGTAAGTTCCGCTCTCGCTACCTGCCAGAAAACTATATGCTCCTGTCTCGGCCACATCATCGTGACCCCACAGACGCAGATAACCTTCGTTTTTCAGATTCCGGGTAATATTCCCTCCATATTTCCACTCCCTATCGCCAAAGCCATAAACGGCGTATCCGCCCAAGGTGTAGCGTTTCCACATCCTGTCGTTGGTCTCCAACCCTACTCCCGCTTTAAAACCTTCAAAATCGTTATAGCCTATCAACTTACGAATATCGAGATTTATCTTGCCCATACCAAGGTAACCCCTCAACAAATCGCGCTGTAAGGCAATAACTTCATCAAGCGACCTGTGCCGGCTCAAGCTGTCGAGCAGGGTAATTACAGCCGAATCGGAGGCAGTAAGCGGAACCATACGGTATTTGCCAACCTCGGGACCATCAGCAGTTATACCTTCGTCGGAAAAATCGGGTCCGGCAAAGCTTTTTCTGTCAAACTGAGGTTCAAAATCAACCGTGGCTACATAACTCTTGCCCACCGCAATAACAGGCGAATTAAGTGCAGGTGAAGTGAGCCTGAGCCTGCTCTCCAACTGCTCGGGAAACCAGACTCCGTTTTCGTGCTGCCTGTAATTTTGCAGAATCGAAAGCATTATTGGAGCATCGTCGTGGGCTGTGGCAGCAGCTACCGTACGCACCACATAGTTGGGCACCTGAATATGCAACGATCCGCGAAGTGCCTTGGCCATGGTGCCGCGACGGGGGAAAAAAGATATGTAAAGTATGGTGTCCGACTTATCGGTCCAAACGGTGTCTTCAAGAATAAAATTGTAATGACGCAACCCTGAGGGCGATACCGGATTCACATAATTCTCGCCCAAAAGGGATATCTGTGATGAATAAAAGCTAAAAGGCTGAATTTGTGCAGGGATAAATGCCAGTGACGGCTCTTTGAAACCACTCACCCTGCCCGATATCATCCGCTCGGAATGTTGCGAAGGAGCCTTATTATTTTTCTCCGAAACACTCTCGATAAGCAAGAAATCGGCCGACTTACCATCCAGGCCAGCCAGCCGTGGTTTCTCGAACGAAAAAACCATCTTATGATAGAGAATGCTTCTATAGTCGAAATTAATATCGGGATTGTGAAGAGGCGCATTTTCAACTACCTTGCGCATTACACCAACAGCAGGATTCATCCCCGGGGTGACAGTAACGGCAGCCAGATTGACAGGTTTAGGTGTTAATGCCACCTTGCCATTTTGCACAAGTACCCCAGCATCGGTCTGAAGGGTTTTATATCCAACACACGAAAACTGAAGAACCTCATTACCAGTCAGTTGAAGCGAGAAAAAACCCTGTAAATCGCTTATGGTACCACGCGTTGTCTCCTTTATCTGTATATTAACAAACGGAAGAGGCTGACCTGTTGACGAATCGGATGTAACGCCTTTCAACACCGACTGTGAAAACGAAGAACCAACAAAAACAGTAACAAAGAAAACGGTAAAAAGAGCACTGCGCAATATCAACATAACATACTAAGGTTTATTCAAAGATAAAATAAACTTTGCATTGTTTTGAGAATTGAAATCAAAGAGTTTGAGCCAAAAAGATTTAAAAAGAGGATTTATTATATTTTGAAGTAATAATCATGATTAACAACATATTACCTACCGAACATCCATGCACAAAGTGGCACTATTTCATCGCCGGTTAGGCACCATGACGAAGTATCGCCCATCCAATGCTGAACTGCAACAATTTCGGTACAAGAGGAAGAGAGCCAATCTGCATTAAACATCCAGCTCTTGAGTTGGGGAATTTCTTCGGATACAGCTTCGACAGTTGCAGGTTTCTTCCACAAACGCAGATCCGACATCCAGTTTTCGATAACCACATCCTCTTCTGCATCAAAAAAATTATTTGCAGAGACCACACCATCAATCGGAATAATATAATCGATACCATCATGATTTGATACTGTCGGAGCAGGAATAGAGGCCTGTTGGTCGGCATAGGAGTGCGCTATACCTTCACGAACCATGTCGAATGAGAAAAGAGCAAGGAAGGCAATAACAACAGGAACAAAAAGTGATTTGTGCAATCTTGCATCAGAAGTTGATTGAGCTTTCATGATATTTGTGTTTAAATGGTTACAACCACATTGTATCCAAACACATGCCAAATCACACAACAATCTAAATATCAAACTATTAAACAACAACGAATTCAAACATATTACAGAATACAGTATCAAAACCGTACTGGCAACCGTACGAAACCGCACAAAAAAAGAGAGCCTATCAGACTCCCTTTTTTCAAATATCTACAGAACAACAATTAATTGTTATTCAACACATTCATCACTTCAAGTACATGTTTGCGACTCTCCTGCAGCAGAGCCATCTCTTCGGCATCGAGTTTTAGTTCAAGCACCTTTTCAACACCATTTTTGCCAAGGATTACAGGTACGCCAAGGTAGCAATCGTTAATTCCGTATTCGCCATCAAGCTTGATACATACAGGGAATACACGTTTCTGATCGCGCACAATAGCTTCAACCATCTGAGCGGCGGCCGAACCCGGAGCATACCAGGCCGAAGTGCCCATCAGCTTAACCAACTCACCACCACCAACTTTGGTACGCTCAATAATTTCATTAAGACGATCGGCAGGGATAAGCTCAGTTACAGGAATACCACCTACGGTAGTGTAGCGAGGCAGTGGCACCATGGTATCGCCATGACCACCAAGCAACACAGCCTGAATATCTTTGGGCGACACATTAAGCTCTTCGGCAATAAATGCACGGTAACGGGCAGTATCGAGCACTCCGGCCATACCGATAACGCGTGTGCGTGGGAATTTTGATGTAAGATGAGCCTGGTAAGTCATCACATCCAAAGGATTGGATACCACCACAATAACTGCATTGGGGCTGTACTTTACAACATTTTCGGTTACAGATTTTACAATTGAGGCATTAACACCGATAAGGTCGTCGCGCGTCATGCCCGGCTTGCGTGGAAGTCCGGAGGTGATAACCACCACATCGGAGTCGGCAGTACGGCTGTAGTCGCCTGTTACACCAACGGTGCGTGTATCATAAAGATTAATTGGGGCTTTCTGCCAAATATCCAAAGCTTTACCTTCGGCAACACCCTCTTTGATATCAACTATAACCACCTCATTGGCAATTTCGCGATAAGCCAGCACATCGGCACATGTTGCACCAACGTTCCCGGCACCTACAACTGTAACTTTCATAAATTCACTTTTATTAACAGATAAATTTCAAACTATAATCAAAAACATCACTGCAAAGATAAAAAGTAAATTAAAATCATGAAAAACATCATGAAAATAAATCAAGGTTTATGTTATAGAACATATTAGTCCTGAAAAAGGTTTTGAAATAAGGGAACGAAAAGTAAAAGATTTTTTGGAACAGCAATCTCAATTGTAATCAATATTGCAAGACAAATTATTTTATAACCAATTTTTCAAACTTAGAGCGATTTCCTCTGAAAATATTAAGATCTACGTAATGATCGACCCCCTCAATCTTACCTTTATCGGAGAATTGCCATATAACCCAATGTCCGCTCTTGGGAAGCGACTCCAAATTATAGTTGGCAATCCACAACGGATAGTCGTCGAAATCGCCATTGGAGAGGTAACTCTGAAAAAAACTATCCATAGTATATATTATCGGTTTTACACCATAGTGCTCCTCTACCATATCGAGGAAAGTTTTCAACTCTCTCCTCAGATTGTCAATACGCCTCTTACGTGGTTCCTTTTCGATATCGACAACAGGAGGCAAATC
>JBDHYT010000176.1:0-6028 GCA_039811485.1 Marinilabiliaceae bacterium
AATGTATGGCAAAGGAATCCAGGGTACGATAACAGCAAGCGATAAGTGGGAAACAGAGCAGGAGATTGCCGACACGTACATTCACAATATGGGTGCCGACTACGGAAGTGATAAACACTGGGGAGAGTTCCAGCAGGGACTACTACGCACAGTACTCAGCAATACCGACGTAATTGTTCAGCCACGCCAGAATAACACATGGGGAGCACTCAGCCTCGACCACGTATATGAGTTTATGGGTGGAATGAACCTTGCCATACGGAATGTAACCGGCAAAGACCCTGATGCGTACTTTGCTGACTACCGTAACCGCACTAAAGCCAAAATTCAGGACCTTAAAGAAGCAATCGGTGTTGAATCGCGCTCAACGGTATTGAACCCTGCCTACGTAAAAGAGGTAATGAAAGGAGGTGCAGGAAGTGCTGCCCAGATTACAGAGGTGGTTACCAATACCTTCGGATGGAATGTGGCAAAGCCAGATGTTATTGACAATGAGATTTGGGACGAGCTTTACGAGGTGTATGTAAAGGATAAATTCAATCTTGGAACAGAGAATTTTTTCAGAAACACCAACCCTGCGGCACTACAGGAGGTTACTGCAGTGATGATGGAGAGTGCCCGCAAGGGAATGTGGAAGGCTACCGAAGAGCAACTCAGCACAATAGCGAAGGTTCATACCGGTCTGGTAAAGGATTTTGGTTCCACAGGTTCGGGATTTGCCGGCAGTAATGCCAAACTTCAGGATTTCATCTCGAAAAAAGTGTCTGCCGATGATGCTAAGGCATACAACAGCCAGTTGCAGAGCATGAAGCATGCTAACACTCAGGATGCCTCACAGCAGAAAGGTATGGTTCTGAAAAAAGAGCAGATGAGCAGTCAGCAGCCATCAGAAAAAGCATCACTCAACGGATTAATGATTACAGGAGTTATATTTGTAGCATTTATAGCACTGCTGATAATTATGCGGCGCAAAAGAAAGAATAATAACTAAACTGAAAGAATGGAACTTATCATTCAGATACTTATGATGTTCATTGTGGTCATCACAATCCTGAAACTCAGTTTCTGGAAGTGGTGGCAGACAATGATTTTCGGAGCGGTTGCAGCCGGCTTCATCCTCTATATGAAGCAGTTTGCCATACTTCAGTCAAAAACCCAGCTGAACGATTACCTACATAACCGTGAGGCACTTCAGAATGCGGCGGTACTTGTTACCATCGAGGCTGCACTGAGTTTCGGGTTCTGTTTTGCAGTGCTCCGCAACAAGTTTGCACAGGGTAAAAACCGCTGGATGAAGCTATTGTTTTGGTAACCGGGGTTGCTGATTTTTCCGGTGCTGTTTGTCGTTCTGACTCAGGGTATATTCAGTATGCCTGGAGTGGATTTCAGCACTGTTACATTGATAATTGCAGCAGCTGTATTTGTGTTAATCCCAGCAGCAAGCCATCTGATTAACTACATTTTGCCTGAAAATGAGTTTAAACTTGAGGTTCATTTTCTGGTAAGCCTGTTTGTGGCAATAATTGGCTTGCTTACCACAGTTAACGGAAACGTTACCTATGCAGCCACATCACAGCCAATAAATATAAAGGCAATAACTACTGCAGTTACAATTTTTGCAACAATGTTTCTGGCCGGATATTTCTGGAATAAAATTAAGTGGAGATTCCTGCAGAAGAGAGAATTACGAAAAAATAAAACAAATAAATAATATCAACCAACATGGAAATTATTTCTAAAGTACTGTTCTGGGTGGCCAACAGCCTCCTGATTCCCGACATCATCATTCTGTTGTTTCTTTTTGGACGAAGCCTGCTTCTGGTAGGTGGTTTCTACAATCAGTTTATGGTGAAACGTAAAAACGGTCTGGCACTGAATCATAAAATCAAAAACCTCACAACCGAATCGCTGAATGATTTAAGGGCATCACTGCCACAAAATGATGATTCGCTCTTTATCAAATATCTGCGCGACATGCTCACCTCCGATGTTAACGACGACTATTCGGATTACCTGATTTCAAACTTCGAAAATGAGGTAGATAAGGATATTTCATTATCAAAAATGCTTGCAAAAATGGGTCCGGTTCTTGGTCTTATAGGTACACTTATCGCAATGAGCCCGGCTCTGGTTGGTCTCTCAACCGGCGATATAGGCGGCATGGCCTACAACATGCAGGTTGTGTTTGCCACTACTGTTGTGGGGCTTGTTATTTCGGCCATCGGGCTTATCACGCTTCAGGTCAAGCAGCGCTGGTATGCCCGCGACGTGAATAACCTCGACTATGTGGCACGAATATTAACACGCAAAAGCAACTAAGATGAGAAGACAACGAAGAGTAAACAAATTTGGCAAGGAGGAGGATACCGATCCGCTAAGCGTGGTGGTAAACCTGTTTGACGTAGCCATGGTTTTTGCAGTTGCACTTATGGTTGCCATGGTTATGCACATGAATATGACCGAAATATTCAGTCAGGAAGATTTTACTGTGGTTAAAAACCCCGGAAAGGAAAATATGGAGATAATCACCAAAGAGGGAAATAAAATCAACAAATACACACCTTCCGAAGAGCAGTCGTCAGGTTCAAAAGGACGCCGTGTGGGAGTTGCCTACGAGCTCGAGAATGGTGAGATTATTTATGTTCCTGAATAAAATATAAGATATTGTAATGATTATTTATGCCGTCGTTTTGCAATTGTGTGACGACGGTTTTTTGTTGATATTAAAGTGAATAGAATAAATATTGGCTAATTTTTAGCATTGGTCAAATGTAAACAGCATTACATAAAAAAGTAAGTAAGTGTCAAATCAAACATTAGAGTTTTTGAATATATTCGCATAACTCTAACCCATATTGATTTGTTGCTATGAGTAAATTTATACTGTTACTTTTACCGGTGCTTACATCACTTTTTTGGGCAATAGTTTTACACTGCAAATGGAGTAATAGAAGTATCCCAAGTTGTTTGTTGGGTAAATTCATGATTATGTTGTTTTTACTCTATCTTTCACATCTGTTCTATTTTTTTCCGATACCTCATATTTATCATTATTTCGACCTCCTTTACCAGGTAATAAATTTATGTCTGTTTCCGGTTTACTATATCTATATTAGGCTACTTACTACCGATACCAAATTGGAATTTAAGAAACACGGACGATATTTGATTTTCCCGGCCGTCTTTTCATTTCAGTATGCAGTGGGAATCTTGGTAATGACCAAAGCAGAACATATCGAATATTTATACTCATCCTTGTTTCAGCAGGAAAACTTAACGGGCATATTTATCTATCAAAAATTTGTGTATATATTATGCAGGGCACTCTTTATCCTTCAAGGCGGTTTTTATCTGTTTAGGTCTTATGCGTTGATAGTCAGAAATAAAGAGCAGGTAAGGAAATTCTATGCCGGTAACGAGGAGCAGCAACTCAAGTCAATGGTTATGCTTACCACCACTCTTGTTGTTATGATTCTTGGTGCTATCTCCCTCTCTGTAATTGGAAAGGAACACTTTATGATAAGTCAGAATTTACTGATATTCCCATCTCTGCTATTATCTGCATTATTGTTTATTATTGGTTGGTTAGGATATCATCAGGTTCCTGTTATTCTTAAACAGGATGAAAAGGTGTTGGGTAGTCAACGTTTATTTGCTGATTCGAAACTTGATCCTGAAGGGACTAAAAGAATTAGGGAGGGAATTGCTTATCTGTTTGATCATCAGCATGTATATCTGAATAAAGAGTTGACGTTATTGCAACTTGCTGATATGATTCGTGTTTCACCTGATTCATTACTGCAATATCTGAATAATGAGATTGGTAATAGTTATTACGGACTTGTCAATTATCGCAGGGCATCACATGCCTCGTACCTTCAGAAACATAATCCGCAAATTTCACCCCACAAAATATCAGAGCTTTCCGGTTTCTCCTCGGTGAAAATGATGAATGACGTAAAAGATGAGTTTGGCTTGTCAGAAAAATCTGTAAAAAAGGATAACGATCAGTCAATCTAACGTCGGAAAATGTATCTAACCTTTCTGGGTGTAGTTGAAGAGTTAGCAACTCATATTTTCCGTGGCAACCTCAATATATTGTCTAATAGTCGTAGCAAAATTCCTGCAGCCACAATACTCCATATTACAGGTTGGATATTACCCAGCAAAGCATCTATTTGGCCGGCCATTGCCGTAACGGTCTGCATCAGGTGGCTGTCGCTGTCGAGCCCCAGTTGCGACGGATAGAATACAATAGCCAAAATAATCGCTATGCCCGTTGTAATGTGCCAGATATAGTCGGTGATGGAAAACCGTGATGTTGCAGCCGGCTGCTTGCTCCATTCGGTCAGCACCATGCTCATTGTCTTTTTTGTGAAATCAGATGAGGGAATCTCTTCTTCGAAGTGCTCAAAGAGGTTGTGTGTTAGTCTGTTATCGTTGGTTTCCGTATTGTTCATGTTGTTGTGGTTTAGAATATCAATAAATCGGGTTCTTGCTCCATCACTTTGCTGAGTATCTCATGCAGCTTCTTTCTTGCTCTGTGTAGTTTTACTTTTATATTGCTGATACCCAATGATGTGATTGTAGATATCTCCTCAATTGAGTGCTCCTTGTAGTAGTATAGCAGAACCACAAAAGCATCATCTTCATCGAGTTTTAAAAGTGCCTCTTTTAATATTTTTTTCCTGTCGAGGTTATCCAGGCGTTCGCCGTTGCCCGGATATTCGCCAATTACAGAGGCTATGGCAGGATTGTCGATATCGGCTCCGGTGTTCTTCCGCTGTCGCATCATCGATATGGAAGTGTGATATACAATTCGGTAGAGCCATGTGGATAACGACGAGTCGCCTTTGAATTGTGCCAGCGATTTATATGCCTTTACAAAGGTATCCTGGGCAGCCTCTTCGGCATCCTCCCGGTTCTTCAATATGTTGAAAGCCAGGGTAAAAACCATCTGTTTGTGGTTCTCCACAATTTGCGAAAAAGCCGAAACATCGCCCTTTAGCACATCTTTGATTATATTCTGCTCATGATGGTTTCTCATACGATATATATGACTAACTATGCTGGTGAAAAGTTACACCTTGGAGCGAAAAATTTTAAATTTTATTTTCTGATGCAACTTTTTGTAACCCGATAAAAGATGATTGCGTCAAAGGTTTCAGAAAGGCGTTTGAAAACTTTAGCGTGATAACAATAAAACAATAGTATTATGGATGTAAATTTAATTCCTATCGTGTTGTTTGCCGGTGTGTTTGCCACAGCCATCAGTGGTATTTATTTCACCAACCGGCGCAAGGAGCGTATGTCGCTGATAGCGTCGGGTAAAGATGCTTCAATTTTTGGCGAGAATGAAAAGAAACGAAGCTCATGGTCGTCGTTCAAATATGGACTTCTGGCTGTAGGTCTGGGTTTTGGAGCTATTGTGGGCGAAGTTCTTAGTAAGATGACAACCATTAATGTGCAGACTGCCTATTTCTCGATGATTCTGATATTTGGCGGATTGGCACTGTTGGTTCACCATAAGATTGAATCGAAGAGCTGAATGAGGATTATTAATGAAGAAAAAGGAGCCCGACAGGCTCTTTTTTTTATTAAAATTTGTGGTTGATGGTGAAAACAGTATGCGAATTGTTAAGTTTGCAATAAATAATCAATGTTTTGCAATGACTGTAGATGTAGATTTTCAAACAGTACTGTTTGCTTTCGGACTCACCCTGTTTGCCGGCCTTTCAACAGGTATTGGAAGTGCTATGGCTTTCTTTGCCAAAAAGACTAATACGCGTTTCTTATCCGTATCGCTTGGTTTTTCGGCAGGTGTGATGATATATGTATCTTTTGTTGAGATATTTGATCAGGCTAAGATAAGCCTTACCGAGGCTCTTGGTGCCACCACGGGTACATGGATTACGGTACTCTCCTTTTTTGGCGGAATGCTGCTTATTGCCCTGGTTGATAAGTTTATACCATCGGCCGAGAACCCGCACGAAGTTCATTCCATCGAAGATATGAATAACCCGTCGAA
>JBDHYT010000177.1:0-5964 GCA_039811485.1 Marinilabiliaceae bacterium
AACAAGCAGTTACTGATAAAAGATACTATACCACTAAATCATATTGGTTCAGCGGTGTATCAGCAATCGGAAAAACTGCCCGAAGGGATGTATGTTTTATACTTTCCCAATCAGACATATCTCGATTTCGTGATAGGTAGCGACCAGACATTCAGTGTAACAACTTCACAAACAGATATGCTTCCCTCCACCTCTATAACCGGAAGCGAAGAGTCGGAGCAATTTCTGCTGTATCAGAAATTTATAGCAGAAAAGCAAAAGGAGTTTGAGGAGCTCAGGAACAAATATGGAGATGAAAATCAAACAGTTAAAGATGCTTACCAAAGGATAGACAAAGAGGTGGGCGAATATTCGCAGAGATTGACTATTAAGTATAAAGGTTCTTTCCTTTCACTATTTCTAAAAGGGCTGAGAGAGATAGAACTACCAGATTACAAACATCTTCAAACATCACTACCTGATTCGGTGATAAAACAGAAACAGTACTATTATTACAGGGAACATTTCTTCGACAACATAGCTGTAGATGATTCCCGAACCCTGCGAACACCATATTTCCCCGGCAAAATAGACAGCTACTTCAACGATATTGTGCCTCAGATTCCCGACACAGTGGCTTTAGAGGCTGTAAAACTTATCGAAAAGGGCCGTACCGACCATGAGATGTTCAAATATCTTGTATCGTATCTATACAACTTAGTGAACGAGAGCAAGATAATGGGCATGGATGCAGCATTAGTGGCCATTGCCGAACGCTACTACCTTTCGGGTGATGCCTGGTGGGCCGATGAAAAATTTATTGCCGACCTTGCAATACAGGTTCAGAAAATCAAACCAACGATGATTGGGAAAATCGCCCCCGACCTAAAGATGGGCTCGTTAAATCAGCAATACTACAGGCTACATGAGGTAAATTCGCCTTTCACCATCCTTGTGTTTTGGGAAACGGATTGTGGACACTGCCAGAAAGATATTCCTGAGTTGCATAAAATCTGGGAGAGTAAATTGAGCAAGGATACAAAGGTTTTTTGTGTTTATACCCAGACAAAAGCCGATGAGTGGCAAAAATTTATAGAAGAACATCAAATGGAAAACTGGATTAATGTGTACGATCCAAGAAATAGTACTAATTTTAGAACGATTTACAACATCAACAGTACGCCGCAAATCTTTATACTCGACAAGGATAAAAAGATAGTAGCCAAGAAGATAGGAGTATCGCAAGTTGTTGACGTAATTGAATATTTAAAGAAAAACAAGTAACAGGAGGGTTCGATTGTGGGATTATTCAGAAGTTTTGTTTTGGCAGGTTTATTACTTGCGATGGCGGGTTGCAGCAATCAGGAAAAGGTTATTCCTGCTCCGGTAATTCATCTCAACACCGTGTCGGGCGTGGTTGAGATGGAGGTTAACGACACGTTGGTACTCGACCCTAAAATTGTTTATGATTACAACTCTAAGTACAAGTGGACTGAAAAGGGCGAAGTGATTGCAACAAGCAAAAAGCTGGTGCTGCGACCACAAAAAAATGAGATACGAAAACTCACCTTTGAAGTTGAAAATCCACAGGGAACAGACAAGAAAGATGTTGAAGTAAATGTTATTATCCTATCCGACTTCGAGAATTTTTTGCAGAAAGAAAACTCGGTTATCTACAACTCGGCCGACAAGGGCTGTTTCATCGACCGGATAATGAAATATCCCAACAAAGCCAACGTAAACGCCCGCAATTGGGACGGATATGCCATTAGCAACAAATTTGCAGTATCGACCAACGATAGTGCATCCATATTTCACGTCAACACATCTGTGGGTTCAACCAAACCAAAGGAGTTCGGGATTTATCATTTCCGCCATGGCATCGACAACAAAATAACGTTTACCGACGGTAAGTCACACAGTCTGAAGAGCATAGACATCTGCAACAATCTGTTTACAGCTCAGACGGTAAAATTTGGCTTCACAAAAAAAGGGATCGCCAAGTTCGAAAAAGGCGATTGGTTATCGGTACAGATTACCGCCTACAATGCATCAGGAGCAGTAATAGATTCAAAAGAGGAGATTCTGGCCGATTACAGGTTCGAAAATCCGGCTAAATACACCATTTTATCGGCATGGAAAACCGTGGATCTTTCAGGAATAAACGATGTAACATCAATGGATTTAATCATTAAATCGTCGCGTGGCGATATACCTACATATATATGTTTCAATCGTTTAAAACTCTACAACTAAGGAAGTTTAATGATTTTCCTTTCGAAAAAGCCATTATTTAGTTTCACCCTTACAATATATATGCCCGACGCTAGGCTGCTGCATTCAATATATGTCCGGTTACTTTTGATATCGATGGATTTGTGAATCTTTCCATTGATATCAAAAACACTGACAGTGTGCATCATATCGTCATCGACAGATATTGTAAACCCACTTCTAACCTGTTGCGGATAGATATGCAGACTGCGATTCTTTGAATCGTCATCAGGCTTCTTCACTGTTGCCGTAGCAAGAATATCGACCCATAGTGCTGCCTTAACCGATGCATCGTTTTCGTCGGTATAGATGCGCCATTTCGATCCGTCAAAGAATGACATACCTCCCTCTCCCCCTCCCGGCAGTGTTTTGCTCATCATCAGAGCGATGGTATCCACGGGCTGCTGGTACGATATTTTAATACCCGCATGAAACGGCCCGGAAACTTCGACTGGTGTAGTAAACTTAAAATATGATTCGGAATTGTATTTGAGCAATGACACCGGAATATTATCGAGGGAGGCAATTTTCTGCCCCGGCAACCCGTTATTATCATCCCATAGATTAACAGAAAATGTCTGTTCCGAATTTTGATTTCTAAACCCCGACACCAGATAAACACCATCAATCACAGCATTTTCGAGGTTTCCATATAGTTGGGCAAATGCAGTGTGCTGCTCACGGTTATGGCCTGCAGCAAATCCTCCATTAACTCCCTTAAGCCGAAAGGCTGCTGTGGATGATTGAGCCAAAACAGGAGTAATACGCTCTGTTACTGAGGAATAAAAACCCGTTCCATCAATTGAGACAGGCGATGTTTTTTTGGGATCGAGCCAGCAGGCCAACTGCTTGTCCTGATCTGGCGATTCGCTCCATGCCTTGTTAAACCGCACAAAGTAGTCGTTTTGAGGCCTCGAGCAAGTAGCCTCACCACCCGAAAGCGAACCTACCAGTCGGCCTTGAGAATCAAACAATCCGCAACCTGACGAGCCACCCTCGGTAACACCAGTTTCCCAACTCTTTACCTGCCAGTGAATATCCTTAGAAAATGGTTTTCCACCAACGGTATAGCTATAGAATGTGGTCTTTATCAATTGATTGTTGGTTATGGCATATTTCTTCACATCGCCCATTGGATGGTGGATCGCAAAAAAAGGAGGCGAGAGAGATTCGCTCCGGCTCCAGCCCGCCCAGTATGGCATAAAAGCAGCATCGGGCCGTTTGTTCATCTCAAGCAGTGCAATATCAAAAGTATCGACAAATGCGCGCATCATACCGCCTGTGATATAGTGCAATTTTGTGCCCTCGATGTTTGTCTGACACGATGGCACTTCGTAATCAAAGAAGAAAATGGTTGAAAATGGCGACTCATTTCGTCTGAAACAGTGGGCAGCCGAGAGAAAATAGGGCGTGCCGTCATTGGCACTGTTGTTTACAAGAGTGCCGGAGCACAATTCGGTACCGTCAACAATAATCTTACACGTCGATTTTTGATTTCTAACAATAAGTTCATCAGAGCTGCAGCTCACATCGATATTGCATCGGCCTGAATCGCCAAACCGACCAGCCTTCCTGGAATCGAGAAGGCCGAGGACACCCAGAAAATCATGATTAACAGATCCTATAACAATTTCAGGAGCTTCACATTTAGAGGAATACTGCTGATATTCAACAACTAACATGTCCCCAGGAATAGGTATGGTAGGCAAAAGGCCGGTAGGCGTGATATCATCATTTGTAAGCACCACCGAATAGCCATCGTAGAAAGGCGAATATATTATCAGACAGCTATTTTTATCAATCCTAAAACGATCGAAGACTAAGTTGAGGCTTTTGGCACCTTCCGACCGGATTGCAGTAGTCCAAACCGCACTTCCATCATTCAAATTAATCCATCTTCCACTGTTAGTGACACTTATATCAGTCAGAAAAGGGTGTGCAAAATGCAGCGAACCATCTTTTTCGCCGGCCGAAGATGCGTAAAGCGGTAGCCTGACGGCAGGCATCTCAATAATGTCGCTATTATTGAAGAGATAAAATGGCTCGTTAAATGACTGTTGTGACCGAACCATCTGTGTGGTAATCAGCAGGATGGCACCTATAAAATATCGTGTAAAACAAATAAGTTTCATGATTATCCTTGTTTCAACAACGAATATACCTATTTTTGATGATGTGATGCCGAATTACCTGGTAATTTATTTAAGTATAGTGTACCCATTAACCAGTTTGGTTAAGAGGTGTAAATAGTTTATTTTTTGAATCAAATTTAAAAACTACATAATTGATTTTCAATGGAATTATCACTCACTGTAGAATGGCAGAAGATGCTGCATAACGAGACAACAAGCCATTACTTCAGAAATTTGATGAATTTTATAGAGTCTGAATATTCTTTGGGGGAAGTTTTCCCTCCTAAGGATAAGATTTTCAATGCATTCAGCTTTTTCAATCCTGCCGATGTAAAGGTTGTGATTCTTGGCCAGGATCCGTATCATGATGTCAACCAGGCACATGGATTATGTTTCTCGGTTAATGACGGCATTAAGATTCCGCCATCGTTAGTAAACATTTATAAGGAGATAGAGGCTGATATGGGAATAAAGCCTCCGCAAAGCGGTAATCTTGAGCGATGGGCAAAGCAGGGTGTTTTGTTACTTAATGCCACGCTTACTGTAAGGGCACACCAGGCTGGTTCGCATCAGAAAAAAGGATGGGAAACCTTTACAGATGCTGTCATTCAACAGCTTGCAGCTAACCACCATAATATTGTATTTATGCTATGGGGAAGCTATGCCCAAAAGAAGTCAGAATTTATTGATAGCTCCAAACATCTTGTACTTACTTCGGCACACCCATCGCCACTATCGGCATATAGGGGTTTTTTAGGAAACAGACATTTTTCAACTGCAAATAACTATCTGGCACAGCACGGCAAAGCTGTGGTGCAGTGGTAAAAAAAAAGGGAGATTGACCGTTGCCAACTCCCTTTTTCTAACCTAACCCAAATCTATGAAAAAATCTAATCAATAAACTTCAAATTACGTGCCAAAAATTTCTAATTACAAATACTATTTGAAAATAAATCCCAAAACTATCGAATTTGTTAATAAAAAGATAAAATATCCTGATCAATTTTATAAAAACAATGAACCCGACCATTACATTTTCGATTGAGCGCATAATATATTTAGCAATTATTATCACTCTTATTTCAGTTTTGTTGTTCCGGCTAATTGGCGATTACGGTAAGAAGCGTGTGGTGCGGCGGCGTTTTGAGCGTGGAAAAAAGCTTGAGGAGCGTGCACGGGGATTCCTAATATCCAAAGGTTTTAGAATATTAGCAGAACAGGCTGAGTTTGAACACATTTACAATATAGACGGAACAGAAAACAGTTCAATATTAGTGGTTGATTATCTGGTTTCGCAAAAGGGGAAAAAATATATCGTAGAGGTAAAATCGGGCACATCGGCAACCTCTATCCACAATAGCAATACGCGACGTCAGCTTCTCGAATACCATTATGCAATTGAGAGTGATGGCATTTTCCTGCTCGACATGGAAGCTGAAGAGCTACACAAAGTCGATTTTATACCTTTGGAGAGTCATAGAGGCCGAAGATGGATTCTAATTGCACTACTGATTGGCATCACCGGAATCTGGCTACCAGGCTTAGTACCAAAGGTAATTGTATCAATAATTCTATCGAT
>JBDHYT010000178.1:0-5951 GCA_039811485.1 Marinilabiliaceae bacterium
TACAACCTTTTGTCAATCAAATCTGTTTGTCGTTTTTATTCAAACACCTCCTGGTGGTCGGTATTGTCCTCCCACTCAACTCTAAGTACAATATTCTTTTTGTTAACCACACGTGCCTGAAGGGTAATGGTCGGCACCTTCATCAAGCCGTTGTCAGTGGTGGCATTATCGTAATTAATGTTCTTACCTTGTGCCACATTTATTGCGGCCTGGGCTGCAGCCTTTGCCAGTTTGTCTATTGGTTTGGCAATGGTAATTGTCTGTCCTCCTGCAACAATATTTCTAAGGGCGGCAAGTTCGGCATCCTGTCCGGCCAGTAGCACTTTCCCCTGAAGATTATATTCGTTGAGTGCCATAAGAGCACCAGAGGCAAGCACGTCGTTGCCAGCAATAATGGCGTCGAATGGTATGTTGTTGTTTATAAGTTCTTTAATTGTGAAATACGCTTCATCGGCAGTCCAGGCTTTTGCTGATATATCTTTTACTATAGTAATCGAATTGTCGTCGATTGAGGGCTGAAGCACGTTCAACCATCCTCTGTGTAGCAGAGCTGCGTTATTGTCGCTCATGGGGCCGGTAATAAGCACGTAGTTGCCCGTACCTTTGATCTTTTTCAGATAATCGGCCTGCATCTCGCCAATCTGAATGTTGTCGGTAGATATATAAAAGGCCAGCGGACCATTCTTTATCAGGCGGTCGTACGATATTATGGGGATGTTTGCGCTAAAAGCCTGTTGCGCTATTTCTGCACCCTTTTCCATGTCCACAGGGATAATTACAATTACGTCAACTCCCTGCTTAATCATCTCCATTGCCTGGTCGTACTGTTTCTGGGCATCCGACTCTGCAACAGCAACCAATACTTCGCCGCCTAAATTGTTAACATTTTCAATGAATAATGCCTTGTCCTTCTTCCATCGCTCAATGGATTCCGTATCCATAAGAAAACCAATCTTGGTTTTTTTCTCGGCGCACCCCGTAAGCAAAATAAGCAATAAGGTGACTGTTAAGAATAGTATTCGTCTCATGTCAGTTTTGTTTGGGTAAGAGAATCATTTGATTAGATGATAAATTATAACTTATTTTATTCAAATGCAAATTTTCTGTTGGATTTTATATTTGAAAATAAGTGGGTTGCAAGTACAAACCAAACTGTCGTTGGCCAAATTGGAGAGATTGGTTAGTATTTTGGACTTTTTTGTGTCGATTTAAGGTTTTTTTCATTTGTTTAGTTTGGATTTGATAAAATTTTGATTAGTTTTGTGATAAAGCATGATGAAATGATTGAATATATCTTACATATCGTTATTTTCTTCTGTGGTACCTCCACCCCTTGGGGGTTCTGATATTTATTTCTCCGTTTTTTTTATATTGCTCTAACCAGACTATCGTTTACCGGTAGTTTTTAAATATCCCTTTATGAAAGTTTTAAAGTTTGGTGGCTCATCCATGGGGTCGGCACAAAGTATCCGGCAGGTAAGGTCTGTTATCGAAAGTGCAGATGATAATGTAATTGTGGTAGTATCGGCAGTGGCAGGAGTTACCGATATGCTCAATGCCGCAGCTATGGATGCATCAACGGGAAAGGGGTTTGAAGGTTCTCTGGCATCCTTGTCGCAGAAACATTATGAAATTACATCCGCATTAATTGATAATCCTGTGGTTGTAAACGAGCGTTTGGATGTTATATTTAAGCATCTCAACAATCTACTGCTGGGAGTGGAGCTTCTCAACGAGCTGACTCCCCGCAGCTTAGATGCAATTGTGGCACAGGGTGAACTCCTGTCGTCGTTGATTCTGCACCATTATATCGATGGGTCGTTGTGGTTCGATAGTCGTGAGTTGATTGTCACTCAGCGGCATGGACGGCGCAATGTTGTGGATATGAATGTTACCCCAAAATTGATTAGGGAGAAGAGGGAAGGTCTTGGTAGAATCAATATCTTCCCGGGCTTTATAGCAGCCGACGAATCAGGGATGACTTCAACTCTTGGACGCGGCGGTTCTGATTATTCCGCCGCGCTTCTGGCCGCCGGATTCGGAGCCGAAATGCTTGAAATCTATACCGATGTGGACGGCTTTATGACTGCCGACCCTAAAGTTATCAGCAGAGCCTACACCATCGACCATCTTACCTACTCCGAAGCCATGGAGCTGTCGCACTTTGGTGCAAAGGTTATTTATCCGCCCACAATAATGCCTGTGTGGCAAAAGGGAATTCCTCTTAGAGTGAAAAATACTTTCAGACCCCACCTGGCAGGTACATTGGTTGATGCAGTGCCTAATGGCTCCCCCGTAAGTACCATAAAGGGAATATCATCGATACAGCGAATGAGCCTGCTTACCATCCAGGGACCGGGGATGGTGGGTGTTACCGGAATATCACAACGTTTATTTGGTGCTCTGGCTGATAGTAATATCAATGTGGTACTTATATCTCAGGCATCATCCGAAAACAGTATCAGCTTTGTGGTTGGGCAGGAGGAGGCTGCATCTGCAATTGTTGCAGTCGAAAGGGAGTTTGTGGCCGAACTGATGGATGGACATATTCTGCCGGTTTGCGAAGAGGGCGGAATGGCTGTGGTGGCCATTGTAGGAGAGAGGATGAAGCAGACTACGGGCGTGGCCGGCAAATTGTTTCATGCTCTGGGAATGAACGGTGTTAATGTTTATGCCATTGCCCAGGGTGCATCGGAACTCAACATCTCAATTGTGATTAAAAACGATGTGCTGAAAAAAACACTTAATGCCCTGCATGACGCCTTCTTTCTTAGTAGGCATAAGGTGTTGCATCTGTTTTTGTCGGGAGTGGGAACTGTGGGAGGCCGGTTGATTGAGAAACTTGGCCTCCAGGCCGAAAAATTGCGAAATACCGATCGTCTGGTTATCAGAATTGCAGGTGTAAGTAATTCTCGTACAATGGTTTTCGACCCGCAGGGGATGGAACCTTCCAATATTGGCACACTCTTGGCTGATGGCGAACCAGCCTCACCCGAACTGTTTAGCGAGCGTATAAGGCAGCTCAATTTGGCCAACAGCGTATTTGTCGATTGTACTGCAAGCCCCGTGGTGGCATCACAGTACCATAAGTTGCTTAGTGCCAATATTAATGTGGTTACTGCCAATAAGATAGCAAGCTCATCACCTTATGCCGATTACCGTAAACTAAAGGATACCGCACGCGAAAAGGGTGTTAAGTTTCTTTTCGAGACAAATGTGGGAGCGGCTCTTCCTATCATCTCGCCTATTAACGATTTGTTGAAGAGTGGCGACAGAATCATAAGGCTGGAGGCAGTGCTTTCAGGAACTCTTAATTTTATTGTCAATGAGATGTCGCCCAATGCTCTCTTGTCCGATGTTATTACCCGGGCGCGTGTGCGTGGCTATAGTGAGCCCGATCCGCGTATCGATTTGAGCGGTGTGGATGTGGCACGTAAAATCTTGATTCTGGCTCGCGAGGCGGGTAATAAACTCGATATAGATGATGTTGAAAAAGAGCCATTTATACCCGAGTCGTTTTTCACCTACGAATCGGTTGACGATTTCATGAGTCGTGTGGGTGCTCTTAATGATGAGTTTGAAACGAGGCGGAGCAGACTTCAGGCCGAAGGGAAAAAGATGCGTTATGTGGCAGTTCTCGAAAATGGTAAAGCCTCGGTGGGTATGCGCCATGTCGATGAGCAACATCCGTTCTATCATCTCGAAGGAAGCAATAATGTTGTTCTGATATGGTCGGATAACTATAAGGAGCATCCCATGCAGATTAAAGGATACGGTGCAGGTGCCGATGTTACTGCCGCAGGGGTTTTTGCCGATATAATTAAGGTTGCCAATTTATGATTTTAAAACTAACTTAACCCGATGAAATATTTAGTTGTTTTAGCCGACGGCTTAGCCGATGAGCCTGTTGAAGAGCTCAATAACCGCACTGTGGTTATGGCTGCCAATACTCCAAATATCGACGAACTGTGTCGTCGCTCGGTCAATGGTTTGCTAAAAACCGTTCCCGATTCTCTTCATCCAGGAAGCGAGGTTGCCAATATGACAATTATGGGGTTCGATGCCGAAAAATGCTACCAGGGACGTGGCGTGCTTGAGGCTGCGGCCATTGGAGTTGCCGTTGAGCCAGGCGACCTTGTGATGCGATGCAACATTGTGTGTGCCGAAGGCGATAGACTTATAAATCATTCGGCAGGCCATATCTCCACAGCCGAAGCCGATGAGTTGATAAAGGCACTGAACGAAAGTTTGGGAAACGACAGAGTGAAATTTTATACCGGAGTCAGCTACCGTCATGTGCTGGTGATAAAAAATGGCAGTTCTGATGTAGATTTAACTCCGCCACATGATGTGCCCGGCGAAGAACTTCAAAAGATTATGCCGCGAAGTACCGGTAGCAGCCCAATGTGCAATCTAATCACTAAACTGATTGTTGAGAGCCGCAGCGTACTCGAGAATCATCCTGTCAATATCCAGCGCCGGCTCCGGGGCTTGTCGGCAGGCAACATGATTTGGCCCTGGTCGCCAGGTCATAAGCCACAGATGCCGCGTCTGGCCGATATTTATGGATTTAAAAACGGTGTTGTGATATCGGCAGTTGATCTAATTCATGGCATCGGTAAGCTGGGTGGTCTCACATCAATATATGTGAACGGAGCCACAGGATTGTACGACACCAACTACGGCGGTAAAGCTAATGCTGCATTGGAGGCACTGAAAACCAACGATTATGTGTTCTTGCATATCGAAGCTCCCGACGAGGCGGGGCATGAGGGAGATTTTGCCCTGAAAATCAGAACCATCGAAGATATCGACCGTTTTGTGGTTGCGCCTGTACTGCAATATATCGATACGCATAGTGATGTGACGGTTGCCTTTCTGCCTGACCATCCTACACCATGCAAAATTAGAACGCACACCCGTAAACCGGTTCCTTTCATGATATATCGGCCGGGTCAGATAGGCGATTCAGTGACCGAATATAATGAAGCAAATGCAGCTGCCGGAAGTGCAGGTTATCTGGAGTTGACTCAGTTTATGAGTTATCTGACAAACCAAAATAGTGATAATTCATTGAAATTCAGGAAAGATGAAGTTTTACAGTACAAGGGATAAGGTTGTTGATAACTGCCTCAAAGATGCCGTGCTTAAAGGAATGGCACCGGGCAAAGGTTTATATATGCCGCAAAATATACCTGTTTTGGATGATGACTTTTGGCTGCAGTTACCGGGCAAAAGCATGTCGGAGATTGGGTTTGAGGTTCTTAAGCACTATTTCTGCCCCGATATTCCGGAGGATATTTTCAAAAAAATGGTTGATGACGCGTTCGACTTTCCGGTTCCGGTGAAGAGAGTGAATAATCAAATAAGTGTTCTTGAACTTTTCCATGGGCCCACATTTGCTTTTAAGGATGTCGGAGCCCGTTTTCTGGCCCGGGTGATGTCCTTTTTTGCCGATTCCGTCGGCTTCAATATTGCGCCTTTTGCCGGCAGCAAGCCTTATCTCCTGACAAGCCTGCTGTACAGCTACGCGCTTCAGTGCCCCCAGCAATCGGTGGAAGAGCAGCTGACCATCATGGCCGGGGAAAAAGGCATCAGGGTTGCGGGCCTGGAAACCCCGCAGGAGCAGACTGCTTTATTCGACCTGATTCCCTACCGCAAGCAGGCGGAAATGGTTCTCCGCATGATTGACAGCATCCATATTGCGCAAAAGGAGTTCAGAGAGCTAACGGACCTGTACAAGTCGCAGGACATACAGAAGCTTTATGAATATGTGAGCAAAAGCGAGTCGGACTTCAGCGGCTTTGAGAATATTCTCCTGGCCGACAGGAACCGGAAGTGGATATCACGCATAGAAAAGCTTCTTTCGGACGCTTCTTCCTTCATCGCCGTCGGGGCGGCGCATCTGGGCGGAGAAGAGGGCCTTGTCCGGCTGCTGCGAGACGAGGGTT
>JBDHYT010000179.1:0-5930 GCA_039811485.1 Marinilabiliaceae bacterium
ACTCCCGATGATGCCAGTTCGCTGCGTGAAGAGCCTTTTGTGCCGTTAACAAATAGTTGTGCTGCACTTATTACTGTTGCATTCTCCTTGGGTGATACAGGGAATTGAACCGATTTCAGAGTTTGGTTCTTTCCGATGATTGCAATTTGAATCATGTCGGTTGAGCTTTTGCCCACCATCAGTGGTCGCTCAATGATACGTGCCTCCATCTTTGATGTGGCTGCGGTGGCATTTGCGGCAACCATTATGGCCATTATGGCCATCGATAGAATTAATCTCATCATGTTTGTCGTTTAGAATTTATATAATTTACAGAATTTTATCTGAAAAAATGTTATTGGGTGTGAGGTTTTGTAAAAAATACACTATATTGTGCAAGTATAACTCATAAGTATTACATAATAAAGTTGGCAAGATAGCAAATTTTTTACAACTTTGCAGAAAATAGATGAATTTATTTAATTCTGCAAGTTCAGTAACAGATATAGCTGAATGTTTACCAACCCAAAACAATAGATAAAGATGAAAGATGAAAAGGATTCGCCTCTACTCCAGAAGATTGACAACCGCAGCCTGGTTGACAAGGTTGAGATGCGTATGATTGAGATTTTTGCTCAGAACGAACTAAAGCCCGGCGATATGATACCCAAGGAGGTTGAATTGGCCGAGGCGATGAATGTGAGCCGCACCGTTATCCGCGAAGCTATCAACCGGCTTAAAACAATGGGACTTATCGACTCTAAAAAGCATCGTGGCACGGTAATCAAAAATCCGGATCTTGGTGAGGTGTTTCGCAAATCTATGATTCCCTGGATGTTGGATCATAGCACCTTGAGAGATATATTTGAGATGAGGTTAGCCCTCGAAATAGGTATGGCCGATCTTGTGGTTGCCAATATTACCGATGACGATATTGTTGAACTACAGCGTCTTGCCGTTCCTGAACCTTCAGAATCTAAAAATGTTCTTTTTGAGATAGATCATGAGATTGCCTTCCACGGTAAACTTTATGAAATAACAGGCAACAAAACTTTAATGGCTCTTCAGGAGTTGCAGATTCCTGCGTTTAACCATGTGTACCAGAGTGGATTAATCAACAAAACAGTTCAGAGTGATGTGTATGCATCACATACCGATCTTGTTGAGGCTCTTAAATCGCGCAATGCCGATCTGTTCCGCGACACGATGCGCCGTCACCTCAATAACCACTTTGAGCGACTAAAAGTCAGCTGATAGATGATATTATTGATAAAAGGCTGTAATTGTAAAGTTACGGCCTTTTTTATTGCGGTTAATTTGATGATGTTGTGGTTTTAATATCTGTTTATTGATGAAATTAATATAAATTTGAAGGTGAAACTACTGGTGAAATGAATTTATTAAAGTTGATTCAAGAGGAGAAAAAAGCTAAGTTGCGGGGTGGATTGTATCATAAAACTCAAGTAAACCTGGCATACAACTCTAATAGAATAGAAGGTAGTAAGCTTAGCGAAGCTCAAACCCGCTATATTTTTGAGACTCGTACCATCGGATTTAAAGATGAGGAAGCCGTTCCGATTGATGATATTATAGAGACTTCAAACCATTTTGTTGCTTTTGATTATTTGCTTGACACAATAGATGGACAACTCTCAAATTCGATTATAAAAAAGTTCCATTACATCCTGAAATCAAGTACTTCTGATGCCGTGAAGGAGTGGTTTAATATCTGCGAATGGAAAAAACTTCCCAATGAAGTTAGTGGTAAAGAAACTACGTTGCCTAAAGATGTTGATACAGAGATGAACAAGTTAAATAGCTGGTATAATGCTTTACATCAAATAACATTTGAGAATGTTGTAGAATATCACTTTAGGTTTGAATCAATTCATCCTTTTCAGGATGGTAATGGCAGAGTTGGTCGTTTAATTATGTTTAGGGAGTGTTTGAAAAATAGTATTACTCCGTTTATAATTGATGATACTCATAAGCAATTTTATTACAGGGGATTAAGGGAGTTTAATAATCTCCCGGGTTATCTTATCGATACATGTTTATCTGCTCAAGATGTATATAAGGAGTGGGTGAAATATTTTTATGGTGATAACTAAGTGCTTGATTTTAACAAATAGAGGCTGCCCATTACCGGACAACCTCTTTTTCTTAGTGTTTTGCTTTTTATTAAAAGTCTGATACTGTTAGTCTTACATCGCTGTTTGCTTTAACGGAAATCTCTTTGACATTACTTCCATATTTCACTTTTATGGTTCCATCGGTATGTGGTTTTATGACTGCTGATGTTAATTTACCATTATCCCAGTTTATATCAACAGTGTAATTGCCTCTGGCTTTCAGGCCTTTAACTGCACCCTGTTTCCAAGCATCGGGTAGTGCAGGCAGCAGCTCAATCTGGTTGTTGTGCGACTGCAAAAGCATCTCTGCAATACCGGCCGAGCCACCCATGTTGCCATCGAGCTGGAAAGGCGGGTGGGCGCAGAAGAGGTTAGGATAGGTGCCTCCGCTGTTGTCGAACCCGCTGCCGCTTGAACCAACGGGTTTCAGCAGATTTTGAAGCATCTTATGAGCATGGTTGCCATCCTTTAGGCGTGCTCTGAAGTTGATTTTCCAAGCCAGTGACCATCCTGTACCGCCATCACCCCGGCCATCAAGTGTAATTTTTGATGCCTTAGCAAATTCAGGAGTCTCCTCGGCAGTAATCTGATAGCCAGGATACAAACCATAAAGATGCGATACGTGGCGGTGTGTGCTCCTGGGGTCGTCAACATCTTCTTTCCACTCCTGCAGCTGCCCCCATCTGCCAACTTTTAGAGGATATAACTCCTTCAGATCGGCTTCAGTTTTTGCTGTGAATTCATTGCTTATTCCCAGTATGTTGCATGCTTTCAGATAGTTGGTGTATAGATCCCACACAATCTGATGATCCATTGTTGCTCCTGTAGATATCTCACCATGCTCGGGGCTGTACGAGGGACTTGACGAAAGGTAACCTTCGCTGTCTCTGGTGAGGTAGTGATGCCAGAAACGTACTGCTTCGGTTAGTGTGGGTAACATTCTCTCAAGGAATGCCTTATCCTGGGTATATTCATAATGTTCCCAGATGTGGCGGCAAAGCCAGGCTGCGCCTCCCGGGAAGAAGCCCCAGGGCAATCCCCAGCCTGGTGAAGTGTAGCCAAAAGCGTTGTTCATTGTGTTCACCGTCCAGCCCGGCATGCCAAAGAATGCCTGTGTGGTTTTTTCACCCGGCGTCTGAAGTGATTTAATATATTCAGCCAGTGGAAGATGGCACTCCGGCAAGTTGGCAACCTCTGTGGGCCAGTAAATCATCTGAAGGTTGATGTTGGTGTGATAGTCGCACGCCCATGGTGGCATGTTTGAGTTGTTCCATTTGCCTTGCAGGGTTGCAGGCATTGAGCCGGGACGCGAACTGCTTATCATGTAGTAGCGTGCAAGCTGGAAGTAGAGTGCCTCAAGATTGTTGTCCGCTTCACCATTTGAGTATCTCTCAAGGCGTTGTGCAGTAGTGAGTTTCTCTGTGCCGGCTGGTGCTGTGCCTAACGAAAGAATCACTCTGTCGAAAAGGTTCTTATAGTCGGTAGTGTGCTCTTTTACTATTTTTGAATAGCTGATGCCTTTTAGTGCATCCATCGTTTTCTGGTTCTTCACCGATGGCATGTCACCTCTGTATGTTGGGAAGTTGTTGGCATAATCGGTTGCAGCAGTGAGATATATGGTGAGTTTCCTCGCTGATGAAACTGTGATTTGATTATTGCTGAACGATACCTTACCATCAGTCTCAACCTTCATTCTCGACTCCAGATTCATTTTATTTACAAGTACATTGCCTGTGGATGTTAGTACATTGTTTTCAAAGGTGTGTTTTATATTCTGATGAGGAATATCGAGTGATAATTTATACTCTGCACCTTTTGATGAGTTGTTGGTCAGGTTGAAAACCAGCACCCTTTTAGGGTATGAGGCAAAGTAGGTGCGGTGGTGTTTTACTTTTCCTACATTGTAGGATACTGTTGCCGTTGCCTCCGAAATATTCAAATCACGGTAATAATTTGTTGCCTGGCCGCCATTGGCCACATCAATCTTTAGTGAACCAAAATTCTGGTACGACCCGAAATCTCCAAAATCCTGACCTTTCATAGCGTGAACTACCCCGGTGAGCTCACGTTTTGCAGCCTGGTCGGCTCCCTTGATGTTGCCGTTTTTAAGCATCTCGCGTATGGCTGGCAGATGTTCTGATGCTCCTTCGCGTATTCCAAAGTTGTAGTCCGAATCGCTGTTGGGACCACCCTCCCACAGTGTCTCTTCGTTGAACTGTATCTCTTCGGAATCAACACCTCCAAAAATCATTGCTGCAAGATAGGCATTCCCAATTGGGAGTGCCTCTGTCATCCAGTCGTTGGCAGGTTTGTCGTACCATAGCTTTAGTGGCTTTTTGTCGGCCGAATGTATTGTAAATGTAGTAAGTATCAGGGCTACAATACCCGTAAATAGTTTTTTTGTCATTGTATTATGTATTGTTTATTATTATTTCAACAAGGAGATATGGGTAGGGTAGATTTTGGTTTGTTAAAATAGTTATAATATCGTTTATGGCAAAAAAAAGACTGCCTTTTCAGACAGTCTCTCTTCTTCTGTTGTTGTTGTTGATTAAATAGCAAATATAGACTCGTTGATTTGGGTATCAATTTTGGTTTCGGTCACTTCCATATCTATCATTTGTGGACCAACCGACTGGATGATTTTCGATGGCGTTTTAATGCCGTCTGTATCTTTGTACTCTTTTATCAGGGTTATTGCCTGGCCTTGTGGAGTGCTTTTAACCTCTTTTAGTTTCAGGCCGCTTTGAGCCGAGAAGTAGCAGAACGATTCGCTGCCCTTATCGTTGGTAATTGTGACTTTGTATGCCTTCTCTCCGTTAATCTCCTCTACGCCTGTAAGCTCTGTTTTGTAGCCTTTGGCTTTGAATGTAAGCTCAGGAAACATTACAAGCTCGTCCTGCATTGCTGCAACAGTCGCTTCGTCAAGTACTTGCTCGCCCATCGGGCTCGATACCTTACCTGCTTTACCGTTTAACACCTGTTTCGACATCATGTTGCCTTGCAGATAGGTCTCCACACACAGTTTTCCCGGCATCTGAATATATGTTTTTACGTTGAGCGTCATCCCTTGTATTGATGCGTTTGCTGACGAAGTCATGCTTGTAACCTTGCTTAGTTTGTCGCTTCCACCAATGGCATTTATGTAGCTGTCAATAACTTTTTCGGCGGTTAAACCGGCAGGTATTCCTGTTTGCTTGACTTCGTTACCGTAGAAATCGTACATCTTTATTTCACTACCCGGTGTAAGTCTGGCAAGGCTCTTCTTCACTTTGCCCATGTCGCCAACAGCAATAAGCCATGTATTTTCAGGCTTCAGGTATTTTTGTGCCATCTCCTGGATATCGGCGGGAGTTACTGCTGCCAGTTTCTCTAAATAGGTAGCATAGTAATCTGCCGGAAGCTTGTACCGCTCAATGTTAAGTGCAAATGATGCCACAGTTGATGGTTCCTCAAGTGAGCGGGCAAAGCTGCCGGCCATCATGTTTTTGAACAGTTCAAGGTCTTTGGCGTCAATTGGTTTCTGCTGCAGGTTTTTAATCTCCTTAACTATCTCAAAAAGAGCACTGTCGGTTGCTTCAGATTTTACATTGGCAAATGCTCTGAAACTTCCTGTTATTCTGTCGGGTGTTAGCGATGAGTACGAGCCGTAAGTCCAGGCTTTGTCCTCGCGCAGGTTCTGGATTAGGCGGGCACTGAACGAACCTCCGCCCAGCACGTTATTCATCACACTTAATTTTATGGCATCAGGGTCGTCTGGTTTAATGTTCACAATATGTGTGACATAGACAGTACTCTGATTTCCGCCGTCCTTATTTC
>JBDHYT010000180.1:0-5927 GCA_039811485.1 Marinilabiliaceae bacterium
AGATTGCTGCAGAAGAAATCAATAGGGCTGCTGGCGAAATCTTTGATGCTGCATCATCGGTGATTACAAAAATTGGCAAGATAACCCCGGAGATTCAGCAGACAGCAACACTTGTGAAGGAGATATCCTCCGCATCTACGGAGCAGTTAACAGGCGTAGAGCAGATAAACAATGCCCTCCAGCAGTTGAATAATGTAACACAGCGTAATACAGCCAACGCTGAAGAGATTAATAACGCAGCACGCGAACTTGACGAACTGTCATTGCGCCTGAGTGATGCCATCCAGGTGTTTCATGGCTTTTCGGAGACAGTGAAGACAACCTCTACCAACAAAATTAAAACCTCCAAAGAGAAAAGAACCACAACACGCACCGAAAAACGGAGTGTGATAAAAACAGCAACAAAGGGTGCAAATATTGATCTGAGTCCTTCTAAAAATGAGCTGGCCGATTACGAAACTTTTTAATAATTGACAATGAGTTAAGTGACAGGGGAAAGTCCAGAAGTCCAGAAGTCGGGGAGTCATGAAGTCATACTAAGAAAGTAGCCATTAGCCTGTAGCCACTAGCCTGTAGCCACTAGCCTGTAGCCACTAGCCTGTAGCCACTAGCCTGTAGCCACTAGCCTGTAGCCACTAGCCAGTAGCCACTAGCCAGTAGCCACTAGCCAGTAGCCACTAGCCAACAGCTAACAGCTAAAAGCTATCACCTATCAGCTATCATCTATTTTTTCCTATCTTTGTATGTTTCATTAATAACTTTAAGTGAAAGCAACAGGTTATGATTGTACTCTTTAAAACCGTTCGCGATGTGATGAAAGCCGATGCTATTTGCCGTACCACTGGTGTAGAAACGGTTATTATTCCTGTGCCTGAGAAGATTTCGGGGCAGTGTGGTATGTGTTTACGAATGGACAAGTCTGTGATTATACGATTTAAAGAGGTCATGGCCAATAGTAAAATAGAATACAGGATTTATGAGCAATAATTTCGATCTCCTCTCAACAGTTGAGTATGGTGGATGTTCAGCCAAGATGCCGCCTGGTAAACTTGCCGAGTTGCTTGGAAGCATTCCATTAATTAAAAATGAGAATATCCTCGTTGATATTGATACTCATGATGATGCAGGAGTGTATAAGATTAACGACAACACTGCACTAATCATCACCACCGATTTTTTTCCACCCGTGTGCAGCGATGCTTATGAGTTTGGTCAAATTGCTGCAGCCAACAGTCTTAGCGATGTTTATGCCATGGGAGGAAAGCCGCTGCTAGCCCTTAACCTCACTATGTTTCCTTCTGCTACGATACCCGTTGAGGTGCTTCGCGATATTCTGCTTGGCGGCCAGGATAAGATTAACGAAGCGGGCGCATTCACCATGGGAGGTCATACCATTGAGGATACTCCGCCAAAGTACGGGCTTGCAGTCGTTGGCATTACCCATCCCGACAAATTGGTTACCAACAGTGGCCTTAAGGTGGGGCAGAAACTGATTCTTACCAAAGCACTCGGTACCGGTGTTATTATTGCAGCGCACAAACTGAAGTTGGCCGATTCTGACGCCTACAGTCTGACAATCAATCAGATGAAACAGCTAAATGATCATGGTGCCGATATTATGAATGAGTTTGGTATAACCGGTGCTACCGACATTACCGGTTTTGGTTTGTTGGGTCATGTTTTAAAGATGGCTCAGGCAAGTGGTGTTAGTGTTACCCTTCACTCTGGTTCGTTGCCGGCCATACCTACTGCCATCGATATGCTTGATCAGGGGTGTATCCCCGGGGCTGCCTTTCGTAACCGCTCATATATTGAAAATGATGTTCTTACAACCGGAGGCTGCTCCCCCGAACTCCTGCTGCTTGCGTGTGATGCTCAAACATCGGGAGGCTTGCTGATGGGTGTGGATGCTGATAAGGCCGGTGAAGCTCTTACAAAACTAAAACAGTTTTACCCCGATGCTGCAATAATTGGCGAAGTTATGCCCAGGAGTGGTAAGGCAGTTTATATGGTGTGAGAGTTTAGGTGACAGTGGACAATTGACAATTGAGAGTGGAGAATTTGAGGGTTTGAAAGTTTTAAGGGTTGAATAGTTAAAAAGTCATGAAGTCCCGGAGTAGTGGAGTCAGGTAGAGTTTTGTCAGGATGTCGGACTCCGGCAGGAGTCGCATATATATAGCTGCAAAGTATCAAAATATGAAACGACCTCGTAGAGTGTCGCACATTTTTAATCCATGAATCGGCTCGTAGAGCCATACTATGCATAACCGTAGGTTTTAACCCACGGTATCTGACCATCTTGCACCCCTGCCCGGCAGGGCAGCACATTTTTGCGTAAATTCGTGATAATTCGGTGACAGTGGACAATTGAAAGTTGAAAGTTGAGAGCGTGCAGGGTGGCGAAAGAGTGGCAGTATGCCCTAAGACGCCAGCCAATATCAGTAACTACGGCCTTCAGGCCGTGGTTGCAGCAATACTGAAAACCGGCTTTAGCCATGACTTCAAATAATTTTGACTGATTGAGGGGATGACCGGATTTTATCTGCGAACTTTGCTACCAATAATGCATACCTGACGGCACGGTGGTCATTCAAATCATCTTTTTGCCAGCGTAGGATACTCGATTCGGGCATGATAGATACTCTTTAGTTTCTCCTTAAACACACTTTTAGCCTTCTCGATCTCCTTAAAGGTCACCGGCGAATCCTTAAACTGTCCCTCTTCGAGCTGGGTACCCACAATCTTCTCCACAAGATCGTCGATATCCTTATCGGAATAGTTTTTCAAGCTTCGCGATGTGGCCTCAATGGCGTCCGACATCATCAGTATGGCTGTCTCCTTGGTGAAAGGGATAGGTCCAGGATAGGTGAAGCGGCTCTCATCGGGTGCCACGCCCGGGTGGGCATTAACAAACGAGTTGTAGAAATAACGCGCCTTGGTTGTACCGTGGTGGGTTTGAATAAAATCGATAATCTGCTGCGGAATTTCATTTTTCCGTGCCATTCTCACCCCCTCTTCCACATGGTTGATGATGATTGCCGCACTCTCTTCGAAATCCATCCCGTTGTGAGGGTTGATATTATTTATCTGATTCTCGGTAAAGAACATAGGCGATGCCATCTTGCCAATATCGTGATACATGGCACCGGCACGCACAAGCAACGGGTTGGCTCCAATACGATAAGCCACCTCCTGTGCCAGATTTCCTACCTGAATAGAGTGCTGGAAAGTGCCCGGAGCCTTCTCGGCCAGCTGCCTGAGCAGCGGATGGTTGGTGTCGGAAAGTTCGAGAAGGGTAACATCGGAGACAAATCCAAATGCCTTCTCAAGAATATATATAAGCGGATAGGAGAGCAATATCAGAATACCATTAATCATGAAATGACCAAACGGATTGAACCTGAACGCATTAAAATTACCCTCCTGCCACAGGAGCAATCCGGTGTGGATGATAAGATAGGTGAGCACCGTAAACAGCATGGTGCGCACAATCTGACTCCGCCTCACCATCCTCACCATGGTAAATATGGCAACCATTCCGGCAGGAATCTGAAGTATGGCAAACTGGAAACTGTTGCCCGCATGAAGGGCAATAATAAGTACCGTCATCACATGGATATAAAAAGCCAGACGGGAGTCGTAAAAAGTACGTAATACAATGGGGAGAATCGTAATCGGGATGATATAGTAAGTCTCGGGCATCATGCGGGCAGTGATGCTTCCGGTGATAATCATCAGCAACATCATCATCAGAATAAAAGTAACGGCCCGTAGATTCTGATAGACTTCACGCTTGAAAAAGTAGAGAAACATAAATACCGAACTAACCAACACAGTGATAATGAGCAACTGACCAAGCAGAATAGCCGCCGCACCCGACGATGAGCCCAACCTGTTCTCATACTCCAACTTTAGCGAATTGATTATCTTGTCGCTATAATCGTCCACAATGTCGCCGGTGCCAATAATACGCTGATCGGTAAGCACTTTACCAATTGTAATCGACAGATTTTTAAGCGCGTTCTGCTTCTCTTGTTCGGTACGCTCGGAGCTAAAAACAATATCAGGAAGAATCAACTTATTGATATTCATCTCAGTTACAAGTGAATACAACTTCTGACGTTTTGCCTCACCAAACTGGCGGAAGTGCTTCATGATGTTGGCAATCATCTCTTCGTAGGCCTGCTTGGAGGTATAGAACTCCTTAACACTGTATGGCTCAGCAACATTTCCGCGTATCAGCATCAGCTCATAGTTACCCGTCACGCCTCCGGGAATATCCTCATACAGTTCGATAATCCCGGTTTGATATAGCTTGTCGAGTTCTTCAACAATAACGCTCTGAATAACAGAGGCATCAGACTCATGATTATCGTAAGGCTTAAAAAAAGCGGGATACTCCTGTTCAAGCGCGGGCGAAATTCGTGCGAAATGCTCAGCCACCTGGTTTTCGGCATTCACCACCACAGCGTTGTCCTCAACATAGTAAGGCCTGAAATTCTTCAAAAGGCTGTCGCGTTCAATTTTAAGTTCGGCGCTGCTCTTATATATGGGGAAGTCGAAAGGTGCAATAAGTATCGGATGCCTCCATGGCCGTCCCTTTTCATATTCGTATTTAAACTGACCCGATTTGGGCAGAAAAAGGGCAATAACAAGGATTGTGGCAGCCAACGCCATAAGACGGTAGGCTATATGATAATACAATTTCCACTTGGAGCGTATCCACTTTTGCATAAAGGAGACTTTTTAAAATGCTAATATAGTGATTTTCATGCTATCAACAATGAAGAGTTAGGATAATAGCAAATTGCTTTCTTTTCGCGAAGTAATTTCAGTACATTTGCACTTGACTATAAAGTAAAATCTACTTCTAATGAGTTCATCTGTTTGTGTATATGGCTTTGTTCCGGTTCGCCGGGAACCGTCGGAGAGATCGGAGATGGTTACACAGCTGCTGTTTGGCGAGACCTATTGCGTTCTTGAAACAAAGGAGGGATGGTGTCGTATCCGCACCGATTTCGATAATTATGAGGGATGGATTGATGCAAAACTCTATCGTCCAATGCTCGAAGGCGAGGTTGAAAAATGGCGGCAAGCACAAAAATGGGTGGTACCCGGGCCGTTTGTTAAGATTATCAGTGAGCCATCAAAAGAGGCCGTGTTCATATCGGGCGGAAGCTCAATATGGTTCAACGGACAGGATATGAACAGCTTTGTAATAGCAAACCGCGAATATTATCTGGCAAGCAACTACTCGTCGTCCAAAAAAGCATCATCGTTTGAGGAGGCTGCACGCTTCTTCCTTCAGGCACCATATCTGTGGGGCGGCCGAAGTTTCTATGGAATAGACTGCTCCGGATTCACCCAGATTGTATATAAGCTGATGGGAATAGCCATTCCACGTGATGCCTCGCAACAGGTTGAACTGGGCGAAAACGTACCATTTGTGGAAGAGGCAGTGGCCGGCGATCTCGCATTTTTCGATAATGCCGAAGGACAAATAACCCACGTTGGGTTGTGTTTAGGCCGCGGTGAGATAATTCATGCCTCGGGAAAGGTACGAATCGACAAACTCGACCACCAGGGAATATTCAAAACTGATGAAAAACAGTACTCGCACAAACTGAGAGTCATCAAACGAATAAAATAAGCAGTGCTACACTCATAAGTTAAAAAGAGTGATAAAAAGCCTTACCCTGCATGAGTGTCGTGCAGGGTATTTTTATTTGGAGATAAGGGATTGAGGCGGCTCGATTGAAATAAGGAATTGTTGGTTATGCATTTGTAATACCATAATTATTCCGAACCGAGTTCATTGCGTGCAGCGTAGAGGAGTGATAGTTCTTAGCAATGCTCCGTTGCTTATTTGTTTTGTGCTGCCACTATCGGTCAGGAAACGTGGCGTACATGTTCCGTGGGGTGAAACC
>JBDHYT010000181.1:0-5883 GCA_039811485.1 Marinilabiliaceae bacterium
TACAGTGTAAAATCGGTTGAGCGACAGATTGAGATTGCCTACAACATACTTAGGCTGCACACCGGGCTGGGTGCTGATGCCGACATAGAACTCACCGACTCGCTCGACGGCATAATGGGCAAGATGATTGAAAACAAAGAGGCTAAACCAGGCTACGATTTGCACAACAATATAGATATGCAACTGATGGACACACAGCTTGAGATTGCAAAGAGGCAGATTAAGCTGGAGCAGTCGGCCGGATTGCCTACCCTCGCAGGGTACTATCAATATACCGAAAAGCTGCTCAAACCAGAATTTGACATCAGCCCAAAAAATACAATGGGACTGACACTAAAGATTCCGGTATTTTCGAGCGGAATGCGCAATGCCAGGGTAAAACAGGCACGAATACGCATGGAGAGTGCCGAAAATACAAAAGAGCTACTTTGGGATCAGCTGCAGATTCAGGAGAAACAGGCACGCTACAACCTTGTAAATGCATGGGAGCAGTTTGCCAACCAAAACCAAAATATTGAAGTATCGTCGAAGGTGTTCGGCATGATATCGCTCAAATATGAGCAGGGTTTGGTGTCGGGTATCGACCTTATATCGGCCAGCAACAACTACGTGTCGGCACAGAACAACTACATAAGTTCGGTTCTTCAGCTACTTCAGGCCGGTCTGGAACTTGAAAAACTTTATTCGGAACAATATAATAACAAATAATAACCAACAGAGATGATTAAAAAAGGATTTATACTGTCTGCAATGGTGATAGGCAGTATGTTGTCTCTCTCTTCGTGCGGTAATAAACCGGAAGAGAATAAAAAAGCAGAAACACAGCAGGTTGAAAAGGTAAAGGTGACACTGCTCACCAGGCAGCATATCGACCGTATCGTGGAGTATTCGTCGTCACTATCGCCTTTTGAGGAGGTTCACATGGCTCCATCTACACCCGGCAGGATTGAGAAACTAACGGTTGAAGTGGGCGACAGAGTATCAAAAGGCCAGACAGTGGCCATAATGGATCAGACATCGCTACATCAGGCAACGGTGCAGCTACGCAATGCCGAGGCCGACTTCAGCCGTTTCGACACGCTACAGAAAGTGGGCGGAGTGGCACGCCAGCAATACGAGCAGGTGAAGGCAGCCTACGATATAGCCAAATCAAATGTTAACTTCCTGACTGAGAATACCAGACTAAAAGCACCTTTTTCGGGCGTAGTGTCGGGTAAATATTTCGAAGACGGCGAACTCTATACCGGCTCACCCACAGCCAACGGAAAAAGTGCGGTAGTTTCGCTTGTGCAGATTAGTCCGCTCAAGGTACTCGTAAACGTATCGGAACAGTTTTTCCCCAAGGTAAAGAAGGGTATGGAGGCTCGTGTATCGTGCGACATCTATCCGGGCAAAACCTTCACCGGCCGGGTGTTCCGTATCCATCCAACCATCGATGCCACCTCCCGCTCATTTGTGGCCGAAATTGAGATACCAAACAACGACGAGAGTTTGCGCCCAGGAATGTTTGCCAGAGTGGTATTCGACATGGACAAGCAGGAAGCACTTCTGGCTCCGGCCATCGCAGTGATGAAACTACAAGGCTCCGACGACCGTTTCGTATTTATTGTGCGCAACGGTATAGCCAAACGCATTGGCGTAAAATTGGGCCAACGTGTTGACGACCAGGTTGAAGTATTATCCAGCGACATTAAAGAGGGCGACCAGCTGGTTGTATTTGGTCAGGCACGGCTTATCGATGGTGTTGCCATTGATATAGTTCAGGAATAACAATTTGTCACACAATGATTTGTACTTATGAGTATATATAAAAATGCGGTAAACAATCCGATATCGACCATGATGATATTCGTGGGTATCATGGTATTGGGTATCTATTCGCTGACAAAACTACCGGTGGATCTCTATCCTGAGATGGAGCCGCCCTACATTTCGGTAATTACCACATATCCGGGTGCCAATGCTTCGGATATCGAAAACAACATCACCAAAAGGATAGAGGATGCACTTAACTCGGTGGATAAGCTGAAGGAGATAACATCGGTGTCGTACGACAATATGTCGGTGGTGAGCCTTGAGTTTGAATGGGATGCCAATCTCGACGAGGCCTCCAACGACATTCGCGATGCCATCGACCGCACACTCGACTACCTTCCCGATGGTGCCGACCGGCCCAGCATCTTCAAGTTCAACACCAGCATGATTCCCATTATTTTCTACGCCATCACGGCTGAAGAGAGTTATCCGGGACTGGCCAAAATCATCGACGACCAGGTTATCAATCCACTGAACCGTATCGACGGCATCGGATCCATCAGCCTGATTGGTGCACCAAGCCGTAAGATATATGTAGATCTGGATGCAAAACTGCTTGATGCCAACCACCTGACTCTAGAACAGATAGGCCAGGTGATAGCAGCCGAGAACCTCAACGTGCCGGCAGGTAACGTGAAGATGGGACTTGTTGATTACCAGCTGCGTATTCAGGGCGAATTTACCGACAGCCGCGAACTGAACGAGTTGGTGGTAGGCAACTACAACGGTAAGACCATACTGCTCAAAGATATTGCCCAGGTGCGGGATACCATCAAGGATGTATCGCTCGACGAACGCATTGATGGCAAACAGGGCGTGCGTATGTTTGTGATGAAACAGAGCGGTGCCAACACTGTAAAAATTGCCCGTCTGGTAAAAAAACAGATGGAGGAGCTTAAGGTAAACCTTCCGGCCGACATCAAGATAGAAGAGATTATCGACACATCGAAATTCATCAGCGACTCGGTCAACAACCTCTCCGAAACGATTCTGTACGCACTATTATTTGTGGTACTGGTGGTATTTGCGTTCCTGGGTCGCTGGAGAGCAACCATCATCATTGTACTTACCATACCTATTTCACTTATCGTTGCATTCATATACCTGTTCATAACGGGCAGTTCGCTCAACATCATTTCGCTGACATCGCTGTCGATAGCAATAGGTATGGTGGTGGATGATGCAATTGTGGTGCTCGAAAACATCACAAAACATATCGAACGGGGGGCGAGTCCGCGTGAAGCTGCCATCTTTGCAACCAACGAGGTGTGGCTGTCGGTGATTGTAACCACTGCGGTTATTGTGGCAGTATTTATGCCTCTCACCATGGTATCGGGAATGACAGGAGTACTATTTAAGGAGCTTGGATGGATTGTAACAATAACTGTGGTTGTATCGACCATAGCAGCCATCACCCTAACGTCGATGCTCTCATCAAAACTGCTCAGAATCAGACCAAAAGACAAGGTTTACGGACGGTTCTCCTATAAAAACACCATGGAGAAATGGCTCGACAACCTCGATATCTTCTACGAAAAGACCATCCGCTGGAGTTTACGCAACAAAAAGAAGGTGGCAGGTTTCTCATTTCTGATATTCTTTGCATCATTCGGACTGATGAAGTTTATCGGAACCGACTTTATGCCCGAAGCCGATGAGAGCCGTATTTCGATGGCCATTGAGTTGCAGACAGGACTGCGGGTTGAGGAGTCGTCGAAAGTGGCGCGGCGCATCGAAGAGATTATCAAAAACGGATATCCGGAGGTGTTGCTTACATCGACATCAACAGGAGCCGACGACGAAGGAACCATGAACTCGCTATTCTCATCCACCGGCTCCAACATGATCAACATCATGCTGAGACTCAGGGATGTGGGAGACCGCGACCGTAGCGTATGGGTGGTAGCCGAAGACATGAGAAACGAGCTCAAAAAATTTGCCGAGATAGCCAACTTTTCGGTATCGACAGCCAGTCAGGGTTTTGGCGGCGGAAGCAACACTGTGGATGTGGAGATATTTGGTTTCGACTTTGACGAGACCAACAGGCTTGCTCTCGAGGTGAAAGAGAGGGTGGCAAAAGTTAAGGGAGCGCGCGACATCCAGATAAGCCGCAAGGCAGACAAACCCGAGTTTCAGATAGTTCTCGACAAAAAGAAACTGGCACTTCACGGCCTGAGCAGCGCAATGGTATCGAATGCAATACGCACCAGAGTTGACGGCATGGAGGCATCGAAATATCGCGAAGAGGGCGAGGAGTATGACATCATCGTACGTCTGGCCGAGAAGTACCGCCAGTCGATATCCGACCTCAACGACATTACCATCATGACGCCACAAGGCAAACAGATGAAACTACAGGAGATTGGCGAAGTGAAGGAGTACTGGGGACCGCCAAACATCGAACGCAAACGCAAGGAGCGTATTGTTACCGTATCGGTGAAGCCGGTAGGTGTCTCGCTGGGCGATATGGCTACGGAAATAAAAAAAGAGATTAAGAAAATCGACATACCACAAAATATTATTGTCAATGTAGGTGGTGCCTATCAGGATCAAATGGAGTCGTTCCAGGATCTGGCCAAACTTCTGCTACTGTCACTGGTACTGGTGTTTCTGGTGATGGCATCGCAGTTCGAGTCGTTTGTAATGCCTTTTGTGATAATGTTCTCCATACCGTTTGCATTTACCGGGGTTATTCTGGCACTATTCCTCACCGGTACATCGCTTAGCGTAATTGCGGCACTTGGAGCGGTGCTCTTAGTGGGTATTGTGGTGAAAAACGGTATCGTGCTGGTGGACTATATCAACCTGATGCGCGACCGAGGCTACGAACTTCACGAAGCCATAGCACTATCGGGCCGTTCGCGTCTGCGCCCTGTGTTGATGACTGCATTGACGACCATCCTCGGTATGTTCCCAATGGCAATAAGCACCGGTGAAGGCTCGGAGATGTGGCGTCCGATGGGTATCACAGTTATCGGAGGCCTTGTGGTATCGACCGTAATCACAATGGTGATAGTACCTGTGATGTACAGCGTACTGGCAAAACACGGCGAACGCGACAAGAAGAAAAAGGTGCGTGCAATGTTCGATTTCATGAACGACTAAGCATACGATTTGGGAGGTTGCCATATCTAAAAAGGCAATCTCCCATACAAAATGAATAAAATAAGAATTGTTTTAACCATCAATAAAACAACAAAATGAAAGCTGTATTTATTGCTTTTAACCAAGCCAACACCGAGCGAGTGGAGTATATGCTCGACATGCTTGAGATAAGAGGATTTACCTGGTGGAACGAGGTAAACGGACGCGGATCGGTAACAGGCGAACCACGCATGGGCACACACACCTGGCCGGAGATGAACTCGGCCCTACTGACAATGGTAGAAGACGATAAAGTACCCGAACTACTGAAACGGGTAAAAAAACTCGACGAGGTGAACAAGGAAGTGGGAATCCGCGCATTTGTATGGAATGTGGAAGGAACGGTGTGATAATTGATAATTGACAGTTGACAATTGATAATTGGGAGTGGAGAGTTGACACTTCGACAGGCTCATGGTGACGGAAAGTGGAGAGTGGAGAGTGACCACCTAATAACTGATAATTAACAATTTGCAAGTCTGACACCAATATTCCTTACCTAACGGTACGGTAGCCATCAAATTTTATCTGCTGAGAGTACATCATCAGTAACCGTATGCCAGCGGAGTGCTGATTACGGATGAGGGCGGTTTTGATAGCCATACCCCTTCGACGGGTTCATCATGGTGAGCCCGTCGAACCACGAACCACAACACACAAAATAGCCGCAGGGCAGCGACAGATTGGTAGCTGTTGATTTTGCATCAGGCAAAACAAGCTGCGGCGCTGCGACAGAAGGCATGGTAAAGTAGAAAGCCGATCAACCTTCCGGCGACGAAGACGCGGAAGCGTTGAAAAAAAACAAATCATGCCACGAGAAAAAAGTAAGAGTGCGTACGGATGAAGGACAAACATGTGCGTACAAACGGAATATCACAACAATAGTCATGGCTAAAGCCGAAAGGAAAGACAGCTTAGCCACGG
>JBDHYT010000182.1:0-5881 GCA_039811485.1 Marinilabiliaceae bacterium
AAGGAGAGATAAAAAATGCCCAAGCCCAGATAAAAGCATTAAACAAGCAGTTTGCCGCTGAGAGCAAGTCGCTCAACAAATTGGTTGGCTCTAAGGATAAAGCTGTTGCAGCACAGGCAAAGGCTGACTTGAAAGCACTTCAAAATCAGTTTAAAGCCGATATGAAAGCGGCAGAAAACGAAGGTAAGGCAGCAGAAAAGAAACTCAGCACCGGAGATACCAACATCGAGAAAGGTAAAGCAGCACTGAAAAGCAACGATGCAGCACTGAAGACTGCTAATGCAGCTTTAGATTTGGCACAAGGAAAATATGACGATGCCACAGGTAATGTACCTGAAGGCAAAAAAGGGAAGAAAAAGAAGTGATATTAAGAATAAGAAGATAAAAGAGGGTGCAGGCATAAAACTATCTGCACCCTCTTTTTTTATTTGTCATGTTTCATGGATGCAAGTGCAACCTTAATATCGAAATAGCTATAATCGTCACCCAATGCTGCTTTGGCCGGTGACAGTAACCTGGTGTCGTTCTCAATAAACCATAGCTTTATGTTATTTATCTTCTGAGGATCGACAAGTTTCTCGGCCTCAATTTCGCCTTGCTCCACTGCTTTTGAGAGATGCTCCTCGATGGTCGAAACAACTCTTTCGGTCTTTCGGGCAATCTCTTCGGGAGTAAAACCCATTTTAAACAACCCTATACTCATCTGCATGCCGCCACTGTTACTTTTCTTCTTCTCCGGTTGCGGAATTTCGGTGGCTCTAAGGTCTATCTCCGGCATTGCAATATTATTGTCAACACAATAGTCACTAACCATCTTTAGTAACTCCTTTCCCCATATCTCAATTTTTTTCTGACCAAGCCCCTTTATCTTCGTAAGATCTTTAAGCGAATGAGGGAGCATATCGGCCAGGTCGGCCATTGTTTTGGTCTGCAAAATCATATATGCAGGCTGGTCAAGCTCATCCATTTTGGCATCGCGCCACTGGCGGAGCTGCTTGTAGAGAGCAGGATGTTTCGACACAGCACTCTCTTTCCTCTGATTCTGCTTCTTCTGCATCTTAGCAGTTTTCACCTGTTCGATGCTGCTCACCGACCTGGCATGAAGATAAGAGGCAATAGAAAAGGACTCGAAGCACGCCTCAAGACAGTTGGTGCGCACGGTAAATTCATCCTCAATACGCTGCATCTGTTCATCAATCAGTTTGCGAAGGGCTGTATTGTCGGTATCTGCCTCCGCCTCGTCGAAAAGCGGCTGGACGAGTTGCTTCAGATTATCGTGAAAATAGCGGCAGGCCTTTGTTATCCGTTCGTTTAGATATGGATTCTCATCAACCGCCCCTCCTTGGGCAAACAGTGCCCGCAACTGAATCTCAAATTTTGAAGCTACCTCATTAATGTTTGGTTTGAATTTATCAATAATATCGTGCAACATCATCGGCATAGTACCAAAAACCACGCTCTGATTCTGCTTAAGCTCTTTTTCGAGGTACAACAAACGCTTCCACAATCCATTAAACCCAAAGAGTTCCGACACCAGTTCCCATTCATACTCAATCTTATACAGATGAAGTTTATCGTTATTGGGCTGAGTTTTTTCCGATTCGGCAATAAAGTTATCAACCTCATGATTGGTAATTATGCTTCGAGGTTCTATTGGCGATGAAAGTACCATCCCTTCGAGAGTCTTGCAGCGACTAAGTGCCACATACACCTGCCCGTGAGCAAAAGCCGCATTGGCATCGATAATGGCCTTTTCGAAGGTTAGTCCCTGGCTCTTGTGAATAGTTATGGCCCACGCCGTTTTTAATGGAATTTGGGTGTAAGAACCAATAACAGTCTCCTCAATCTCGTTTGTCTTTTCGTTGAGCGAATATTTATAGTTTTGCCATACCACCTGCCCCACTGCTATTACATCATCATCGCCGTCGCACTGCACATATACCGTTCCATCGCTGATGCGCTCAATTTTTCCGATTTTCCCGTTATAATAGAGCTTTTCGCGCGATGAGTCATTCTTGACGAACATAACCTGAGCCCCTGGTTTTAGAAGCAGTTCGGCATCGTTGGGATACGAAAACTCAGGAAACTCACCTTCAATCTGCGCCTTAAATTTCACCGGAGGCAACGGAATCGCCTGTAGTTTCTGCTCATTGATGTAGTCGGCCTGACGGTTGTGGGAGCATAAAGTTATATATCCGTCACTCTGCTTGAAGTTTGGAATATGCCGGCTGTTGAGTATCCCGATAGTCTGCTGGGTGATTTTATTTTCGCGAATCTGATTGAGCACACCTATAAAACGCTCATCCTGCTGACGATAGATATGTTTTAACTCAATGGTATCGGCCGGGTGATACTGAAGCACCTTGCTCTGAAAGAAGAAAGGCCCGGAATAATGCGGCTTCAAAATCTCCCAGTCGCTCTCTTTCACCACCGGGGCAAGCTGCTGAAGGTCGCCAATCATAAGTACCTGAACGCCGCCAAATGGCTCTGTTTTGCTTCTGAAACGTCTTAATACGCCATCAATGGCATCCAGAAGGTCGGCCCGTACCATACTTATCTCATCGATAACAAGGAGGTCGAGACTTCGGATGATATTAAGTTTTTCGCGACTGAAACGAAACATCGCCTCCGACTGCTTGGGCAAATTGGGCAGATAATGTGAAGGCACCTGAGGACCAAAAGGGAGCTGGAAAAATGAGTGAATGGTTACTCCGCCTGCATTGATGGCCGCTACTCCTGTGGGTGCAACAACCACCATACGCTTGAAGGTCTTCTCTCTCAGATTCTTAAGGAAAGTTGTTTTTCCGGTTCCGGCTTTTCCTGTAAGAAACAGATTCTTGCCGGTATTCATCAGAAAACTATATGCCAACTCAAGTTGTGGATTGCTGATATACGCCTTACTCATTGCTCAAAATAGGTTTAAGAGTATAAAGATACAACATAATGAACAGTTTTGCGACTTCTATGTTATTACTGATAAATAATAATTGATAAATACATTTAAAATGGCAAATTTACACCACAATAGCGAAACATGCAGATACTCGGTGGACATAGAAGGATATAAGGCATATATCGACTATGAATTTAAGGATGGAGTTTACGCCCTCACCCACACCTTCGTACCCGAAGAGTTGAGAGGTAAAGGAGCCGGCAAAGTGGTGCTTGAGGCTGTGCTCGAAGAGTTGAAGAGTAAAGGTGCAAAGATAACACCAGTATGCCCATTTATTGTAACATTTATAAAGCGTAATCCGCAATACGGCGAAATGGTGGCAGAATGATCTAATAGTTCACGTAAATAGCTTATTGAACCTCAATTTATTCGGTATATTGTTTATTTTTTGTAGTTTTGAGCAATATTTCCAATAACGTGTGCCCACGAAATGAGCAAGAACAAAAAGAAGGACATTAAGCTGCCCGGCGAAGTCAAGGCTAAAAGAAGCAATAAAGTGACCGTTTTCTTCAACGACAAGGAGATGGAAGCCATTGACACCTATTGCAAAAAATATAAGATTGAAGGCCGTGCAGCATTAATACGAGAGATGGCACTACGCTCAGTGATGGGAAAGTTTCTTGAGGACTACCCCACCCTGTTTGAAAAGCAGGATCTCGACCGACTGATTGTAAATTAGAACACAGACAGTTACACCTACTACACCATTTTTTCAAAATCCGAGATACTGCCAAAATCGACAACTATTGTTGTTGGCAGATTGCAGGCCAGATAATGTTTTATAACATCCAGCGAATCGTCGCTAACCATCTTGTCTTCACCATCAAAACGGTTGTAGATTAATGTGTGCAGATTAATTCCCCTGTTGATACAGGCTTCTATGCTTAACAGAGTATGGTTGATGCTCCCCAACTTATTGTTACTCACCAATATCAGCGGATAGTTATTATCTTTCACATAATCGATTGTGAGCATGTTGTCAGTAAATGGCACCATCAACCCTCCGGCGCCTTCAATCAACACAATATCGTAATCGGCTTTCAGTTGTTTAGTGTGACAATTGATTACACTTACATCTATTGGGCGTGATTCAATGCGGGCAGCAAGGTGTGGCGATGCCGGTTTCTCAAACAGATAGCTGCATGTTATTCCCTGTTTGTCAGCCTCAAGAAAACCTGTGCCCATTGCTTTACGATGCGACAAAATATCGTCGGAGAACTCTCTGCATCCTGTCTGAACAGGCTTTTGAGTGATTACTTTACACCCTTTTTCCTTAAATCGGGCAGCAAGCAGGCCGGTTACATAGGTTTTGCCGCAGTCGGTATCGATGCCCGATATAAAATATACTTTTGATGTTTTCATTTTTCTTGATGTTATCTCTTTGTTGCAATTATTATTACAGGATTCCAGGTTAGTGAAACCCTGCCATTGTTATCAGCAAATTGTTTCTGGTAATCACTTATAAATCTTCGCACTGCACCTGCACCCATTGGTGATGCCAATGTACATCCAACGCCGGTGCAGCGAATATGGCTCAGCACTTCAACAGGAGAATCAAACCATTGGGTAACGGTTTCATTTTCAAAATTATGAATTGTAAAATGTCTCTCAATCATATTTTTTAGTTCTGAATCGGTTTTGTATTTCAGTCCTCTACCTGTAAGTGAATTAATTTCAAGGAAGTTGTTTGTTCCAAAGGTGGAAATAGCCAGAATTCCGCCTTTTTTGAGCGAATCAGCAGCTTTGCTGAAAAACTTACCGGCATCAGTAAACCACTGAATGGCCGATGATGAAACTATTGCATCCAGACCGTTGGGAAAATCAACAGTTTCTGCATCGCCTTCCAGTTTTTCAATCCTGATATCAGAAATATTATTCAGGCAGTTGATTGTTTTGTTTATCATCTCAACCGAAATATCGTTGATAATATAGTGTTCCGGCCTGTGTATATTGATTATTGCTGATGTGAGAAAGCCGGTTCCACAGCCGATTTCAAGCACTTTTCTGAACGGAGAGTGCAGTTGAGTAAGCACAGCCAGTCGGCCGGCTATCTCATGCTGGACTGATGCCTGAATGTTGTAACTCTCGCCACAGCGGTCAAACGATTGTTTTACAGCTTCCTTGTTAATCATGATATCCGATTATTGATTGCCAGTTATTGAATTTCCCGAAAGGCCAGTGAGGCATCTCAATCAATGCTATTTCTGCCTTATTACACCAGTAGTTTTGCTGGTTTTGTGTACTAAAAATCAGGTCGATACTGCCAATTATTGCTTTGTCCCATTTTGTTGGATAGCCGGATGCTCTGTTGTAAATTGACTGAAGCTCTACTTTTTGACTATCAATACTCCTTTGAGGTAACAGATGTTGTTGATTATTCATCTCATTGCCACCCATCATCCTGATATTGAATTTCCGGGCTGAGGTACTGCTCCAGTTATCAATTGTGCCAAGCACTCTGTTTACATTTATGCCGTAAACATCATCAACAGGCATGGGGGTGCCGTTGATTGCAATCCGTATATCAGCTTCAATATTTGCTTCGGATGCAGCCCATACGCCCATCGACCAGGCAATCAGGATTTTCTGACTATAATTGCTGATGTCGGGCAGTATGAGCTGAGGTGATGTGTAGTCGTAAATCATCAGTACATCAAAACCGACATGGTTCATGTCAGAAAGTACATTTTCGTCCATACCCCAGCCGTTGAAAAAGAGTATAAGGCTGCTGTTGCCCTTGCGGTTAATCCATTTTGAAATCATTTAGAAGCTGTTTAAGTGGTGAAAGCTGATCTGTTGTAATGCCGGCTGTGAGTGAGAATCTGACTCTTGCCTCTCCCTTGGGTACGGTAGGATGCCTGATTGGCAACACATGGTAGTTGTGCTTTTTCAGGTGGTTTGACAGGACAACCGCACTTTCGTTACTTC
>JBDHYT010000183.1:0-5861 GCA_039811485.1 Marinilabiliaceae bacterium
TCGCTGATTATTAAATACAGCTTCTGAAAAAAGCGTTTTGTAATACCCACGACATAGTTTTTTATGTTGTAACTTGGGGGCATGTATTTTACTTCGACCATACGTTTTAGCCCGGAACACGGCAGGGATCTTCCTTATTACAAAATAAAGGAGTCGTTTCGTGATGTTATGGGGCGAGTACATACGCGTGTGATGCTGATTCCGGGATATCTTCCTGAGTTGTGCAGTGACGAAATAGTACAGATTCGTCGGGGGTTAACATATATAATGGAGCAAAGTGCATTAATTCCCAATCAGCAGACTCTATTCGAGACAGACCCAAGACAAGAATATAGTGAAAAAGTTTGCGGATACATAGATCAGTTTTGGACTCAGATAATGGATAGTGGCAAGATTGATATCGCACGTTCCAGTTATGATGATGCAACACGCAAGGCTCGCAAATTGATAGATATCAATACCATACATCATACCGATGCCCGTGAGGCAGGTGCTGAAAACGTATGTCTGCAGGCCATTCGTGAGCTACAGATTGATACATTTCTGAGACGCGAAGGCTGGTCGGAGCGTAAGATAAATGCTACGTTGGCGTCATTGATGGTCAGGACAGTATATTCACCGTCAGAATGGGCTGCACTACGTATCCTTAATGACAACTCTGCAGCAATGGAGCTTATTACTGGTCAGTTTGGTGACTGCCCCACTCAGCGTGAAGTATATGCTGCAGCACCTGCACTTTATGAACTGAAAGATAAGCTTGAACGACATCTCTGCTCGCGCACCGACTCGTTATTCAACCTCACTAATCGTGTGATGCTGTTCGATTTAACGAATTTCTATTTTGAAGGAAGCAAACGAGCATCTAAAAAAGCCAGGTTTGGTCCATCAAAAGAGAAACGTTATGATTGTCGCCTCCTTGTACTTGCACTGGCTATCAATACAGAAGGTTTTATCCGATACAGTTCAATCCTGTCCGGTAATACGGCCGATCCCACTTCGCTTCCTGCTATGGTAGATAACATCATTGCGATGAATCCTGTTTCATCAGACCCGGAGCAGAAGGTGATGGTAGTGATTGATGCCGGGATAGCCACCGAAGCCAACCTCGAATTATTGAAGGAACGCGGATATAATTATCTTTGTGTAAGCCGCACAAAATTAAAGGATTACACACTTAAAGGAGATGGACGCACTGTGACTGTATATGATAGTCGGAAAAACCCAATCACCCTGGCAGAAGTAGAGCATGAAGAAGGTAGTGACTTCTATCTTCGGGTTAATTCTCCGTCAAAAGCCATGACAGAACGCTCCATGAACAGGCAATGGCGGGAACGTTTTGAACTTGAACTGACAAAGGCTCGCAATGCCCTTACGGCAAAAGGAGGCACAAAGAAATACGACAAAGTTGTGGAGCGTATTGGGCGTGCACTTGGCAAATATCCCTCTGTTTCAAAATATTACCAGATAGATTATATCCGTTCAGAAGAGAACCCGGATAACATGGCTGATATTCAATGGGAAATTAAAATCAGTGAAAATGACGCAGAACAGAGTTTCGGCACCTACTTCCTGCGCACCAATGTAGCTACTCTTGATGAACGCTCTACATGGGATTATTACAACCTGATAAGAGAAATAGAGACATCAAACCGACAGTTAAAAACAGACCTTGAACTGCGTCCTATTCACCATCAGAACGACGATAATTCTGATGCACATCTCTTCTTTGGACTTCTATCATACTGGATTGTAAACACTATCCGTCACAAACTTAAGGAGCAGGGCATAACTCATTACTGGACAGAACTGAAGCGTATCCTTTCTACCCAGAAAGCAATAACCACCGAGGCCGAAAATGCACTTGGCGAATGCGTGCAAATACGCCTTTGCTCAGACCCAACAGATGCTGCCTCGGAGCTATATCGGGCACTGAAATACAATCCAAAACCATTTAACCGGTACACTATAATAATTCCATCACCGCCACCGGATTAAAAAATCTGTAGTACCCACGCAAAGCATCAAAAATTATAAATCCTTAATGAACAGCCACTTTGCGTAATTGCTTTGTTGAAGTTGGGTTAGAGCTATTTTTGCTCTTTGGTAATGCCATTTTTTGGTCGGAAAGTGAAAAACTGTTGATGAATATGAACACTACCTTTAAAGAATCAGATATGAAGATTGTGAGGATGCAGGATCAGCACCCCGCCGATATAGCCGAGCAGCTTGCCGCACTTGACCCCCGGAGCCGTAATATTTCGTTCATGTTGTTGCCAAGCGATAAGAAATCGCAGGTGTTTGCCTATTTCGACTCCGAAATTCAGCAGGATGTCATTAAATCGCTCAGCGATCAGGAGTTTGCCGAAGTTATCAACAATATTGATCCCGACGACCGTACCGCGCTTCTCGACGATTTCCCCGACGATCTTATCAAACACACCATCAACCTGCTGAACGACGACGAGAAGGAGACTGCACTCAACCTTATGGGTTACCCCAAAGACTGTATTGCCCGCCTTATGACGCCTCATTATGTGCAGGCGCGTGCCGACTGGAGTGTGCAGCAGGTGCTCGAACATATCAAAAAGCACGGGAAGCGGGCAGAGACGCTAACAACCATCTATATTGTCGATAATTCCAACAGATTGATTGACGATTTACGTATAGGCCAGCTGCTTATGGCCGATAATGATACTAAGGTTTCGGAGCTGATGGATAATAATTTTGTGAGTATATCAACCACAACCTCCATGGAGGATGGTTTTCATATATTCGAAAAGTACGACCGTTCTGCTCTTCCCATCATTACCGAAAACGGTACTCTTGTTGGCATTGTTACCTTCGACGATATCATTGAGCGGATGCAGCAGCGGGATACTGAGGATATTCAGAAGTTTGGTGGTGTTGAGGGGCTTGATCTTTCATATACGCGCACTCCCTGGATGGAGCTGGTTCGGAAACGGGCCGGATGGCTGGTTATCCTTTTTCTTGGCGAGATGCTTACTGCCTCTGCCATGAGTTTTTTCGACGGAGAGATTGAAAAGGCCGTGGTGCTTGCCCTTTTTGTTCCGCTGATAATATCGAGCGGTGGTAACTCAGGCTCACAGGCAGCTTCGCTCATCATCCGCGCTATGGCCCTCAAGGAGCTGAAAATGAGGGACTGGTGGTATGTAATGCGGAAGGAGATAATTTCGGGGTTTACCCTCGGTATGATTCTTGGTTTGATAGGTTTTTTGCGTATCCTTGTGTGGCAGAAGGCCGGCCTCTACGACTACGGCATATTCTGGGTTTCGATTGGGCTCACTGTTTCGGTGTCGTTGATTTTCATAGTGTTGTGGGGAACTCTTTCCGGAGCACTCATTCCATTCATTCTTCGTAAATTAGGTCTCGATCCGGCAACTGCATCTGCACCATTTGTGGCCACCCTGGTTGACGTAACAGGATTGATCATATACTTCAGCATCGCACTGTTTTTCCTGAGCGATAAATTGTTGTAAATGAATTAGAAAAAACGGATAAAAGTATTTTGCTCTTTTATCCGTTTAATATTTGTTTTCACCAACTTCAAACCTATTCGATAAATCTATTCGGTTATCTCCCTGTTTTTCCTTTTACGTTGCGGTCTGTGGTTTTTGTACCACAGCAATGTGCCACTTATCAGTACTACCAGACTCGCCATGCCTGCAAGTGGCACAATAAGAATATAAAATATTCCCAATAGTGCCTCAAAGAAACGTCCGGTGTGAATCTCGAGGCAAACGTTCCAAAGTGATAGTTGTGAAGCATCCAGCACATTTTGAGGCATTTGCGGATATGGTTTGTTTTGTGGTGACAAAACACCATGGTCGTAATCAACAGGGTAGAAGGTGCTGTCGGGAGTAATGATATGACCTGTAATCTTATAGTCACCCACCGGGCGGCCTCCTTTCTGTTCAACGTGAATCTTTTTTGTCAGATAGTTGTATATCTCCGGATGGTCGGGATGCCACACAAACAAGCCGCTGAAAGAGCCAATCAGATATGCACCGCCACCAAAAGGCTCAAAAGTGGTGATTCCCATCACGCTTACAGGCGGCTGATATTTAAAAGGAGTGAGTTGCAGCTTGTCGGTCTCCGAGAAGTACATGCCGTCGTAGGTGGAAAAGATAAGGATGTCGCGGTCTTTGTCGTATATTATGTCGCGGAGCTTGTCGTACCAAGGGTTTGGCTGGTCGAGATGCGAATATTTTATTGGTTTTACCTTCGAGTATGCTATGGCTATCAGCATTGGCGGACGAAGGAAAATCCCGGCTGCATAAACCACGAGCAGAAATGCTACACTCCACACTCCCACATAGTTATGCCATTTTAGCGACCACCGGTTTACCTTCACCATACGGGTATAGTTTTTCTCTTTCTGTCGCCGGCGTTTAATCCATTCGGGAAAGTAGAAATAGATAAGTCCGGTGATAGACAGGAATATAGTAACCAAGCCTAAAAAATCGACAAACAACTTGCCCGGAATTCCAAATATTTCGCCGGAGTGTATTTGCCATAATGTGGTGAACAACAATATTTTGCTGTCATAACCGGCAGGTGCGGGCAGCTCTGTTTTCTCTAACCGGCTGTTTATTCCATCTGCTTTACCTTTGAAGAGATACGATCTGTTGACTACAAAAAGTGTGTCGCCCACGCTTTCGATTCCTACAAACCTGTCGTGCGGGTCGTAATCTTCGAACCGTTTCCATTCTGCACGGGACTTGTCGTAACTCCATAGACCGTAAAGTGTTGCAGCATAGAGGTTTCCTTTCGCATCCTTATGCACGTCCATTATCTTTCGGTTATCGCTCCCTTCGGGAAATCCATTGTTGAACGACTTGTAATCGGTTAGTAATGAATCGGTAAGCCATATTCCTATGTTGCCATACACCAACAGACTGTCGCTCCCAAGTATCAGACTTCCTTTTACTCCTGCATTGTTCCAGTTTTTATACTGGTAGTTGGATGGGAGCCAATTCCGGTTTACATCGTGTGTGGCGAAGTATTCGCGATGATTCATAAATATACCGGTAACTCCGAAGTAGAGCAACATAAATGATAATACCACTCCTGGCCACCTATGTAGTTTGCGGAATAGTTTTCTATAATTTTTCACAGTTAATTAACTTAAAAACAGTTGTTTAGCTCGGCAATATGATAGCCTTTTCTATCGATATCGTTTTGTATTGTTTCTGATGCCTCTTCGATATGGCAGAATTTACACTCTTTGGTGGTAAGCTCCTGTGAAATAACCTCTTTGCCAAGCAGATACTCCCTGCCGTAGTTAAATATTGTTGCTTCATCCTTAACCTCTTGAGGTACAATTATGTCGAAGTGCATTATTTTACCGTCGAGCCGTTTTACATAGGTGTCCCAAACCGATACTTTCATCTTTCGTTGTTTTGATTGTTGTTTCTATGTTAATTTATCGAAGCCCTTTTTGAGGTAATCGATAATTTGTTCTGTATCTTCTGTTCCCACCGATAGCCGCATCAGATAACGGCTTAACCCCAGAGCTTTCAGCTCTTCATCAGTGTCGTTGTATCTGGTCATCAGCGAGTAAGGCATCAGCATTGTATCCTGGTAGCCCATGCTTGGTCCCTTTACGGGAACTGTGCAATTGTCGTAAAATTGCTTAGCCCGCTCTTCGCTTTCACCCGTTAATATAAAACTTACCACGTGACCTCTTCCGTTTTTGAGATTCTGGGGATAATATACCCTCAGAACATCTGGTTGATTGTCAAGGTACTTCTTTATTATTGCCGCATTGGAGCTCATCTTCTCTATACGGCTCTCAAAAGATCTCATGTTTTTGAGGAGTGTGTGCGACTCTTCGTTATCTA
>JBDHYT010000184.1:0-5859 GCA_039811485.1 Marinilabiliaceae bacterium
TCTGATGGTTGCAATCACTGCCACGCAAGGGAAATATAAGAGTGTGAATATCATAAATGCCAGTGCCGATGCGTGGTTGAAAGAGTGCGACCCGTCGGGCTGTACGTCGTTGCGCAGCCTGTCTATGAGTTTCTGGTTGCCCCCATCATCTTCATCGGCCTGATAAAGAACTGCCAGCGTGCTGATAACTATCTCCTTGGCAGCCACTCCGCTAAGAAGGCTGACACTCATCTTCCAGTCGAAACCCAACGGACGCATAACAGGCTCCACAAACTGGCCTAATTTCCCGATATATGAGTTGGCCTGGTGTATGCTCTTCATCTCGTGCTCTAAGTTTTCGACTGCTGCTTCATGCTCTGAGGTAAGTGCTGTCTTTGCATCGGCGTCGGTTGCCGAATTAATCAGCAGGGCATAGTGTCCGTCGGTTTGTGCAATCCTGGTTTCATAATTCTCAACTAGCTCCGTCTGACGGGGGAAATTGCTCAGAAACCATATTATTATCGATGCCACAAGAATAGTGCCTCCTATCTTCGACAGATATTGGCTTGCCTTATTCCACATCTGGCTGAGTGTGTTCCGCATTGTAGGTATCCGGTAGGGGGGAAGCTCCATCACAAAAGGAAGCTCTTTCCCCTTGAATATTACCTTCTTGAACAGACGCGACACCACCACCGCCACAGCAATGCCGGTGAGGTATATGGCAAACAGCATGGTGCCAGCATGTTCGGGGAAGAATGCGCTCAGTATAAGTATGTAAACAGGCAGCCTTGCGCTACACGACATAAAAGGGTTGATAAGTATCGTCAGCAGACGGTTGTTCCTGTCTTCAATGGTGCGGGTGGCCATTATTGCCGGCACGTTGCATCCAAAGCCCATAATCAGTGGTATAAACGACTTGCCGTGAAGTCCCATCTTGTGCATCAGCTTATCCATTATAAAGGCAGCCCTGGCCATATAGCCGGTATCCTCCATAAAACTGATGAAGAAAAAGAGTATAAGTATGTTGGGCAGAAAAACTATCACTCCGCCAACTCCGTTAATCACTCCGTCGATAATCAGATCTTTAAATGTGCCGTCTGGCATTATGCTCTGCATCATTGCGCCCACAAGTGCCACACCCTCTTCAATCCAATCCATGAAATACTGGCCCAGGTTGAAGGTGGCTTCAAACATTATCCATAGAAACAGCATGAAGATTGGAATTCCCCATATTTTATGGGTGAGTATATTGTCTATTATCTGCGATTTTCTTTTACGCTCCTTATTGCTGGTTTTTAGGGTCTCGCGTAGTGCTCCTGCTATAAATCCGTAGCGCGAGTCGGTAATAAAGGTTTCGGTGTCCTGTTTTAGTTGCTGCTCTGCTTTTGCTGCTACCCACTGAAGTTCCTCTACAATGATGTTGTTGCCATTGCGAAGTGACTGGTGCTCTATGAAATCATAGTCCTTCTCAAGGACTTTTAACGCCATATAACGGCTTGTTATCCCGTTGTTTCTGAATCCGCTTTGGGTAATTATCTCTTCTAATGTTTGTATGGTATGTTCGGCAATGGTGCCATAGTTTATGTGTATCCGTCTCACTATGGGGTCTTTGCCTTCGTACACCTCAATAATCTTCTCCAGGAGGCTTATTATCCCTCTTCCTCGCGAGCTAACCGTAGGCACCATGGGCATTCCAAGCATTTTGCCCAGGTGAATGTGGTTGAGTGTAGTGCCACTCTTGTGCAGTTCGTCGTACATATTGAGTGCACCCACCATTTTTACTCCCATGTCGAGTAGTTGTGTGGTGAGGTATAGATTGCGCTCAAGGTTCGATGCGTCGAGGATGTTGACCACTATATCGGGTTTGGATTCGATTATGTGGTTGCGCACAAATATCTCTTCGGGCGAATAGGCCGATATCGAGTATGTGCCGGGTAGGTCGCTCACCTCAAATGTATAGTTGTTGTGGTTGAAGTGGGCTGTCTTGGCTCCAATGGTTACTCCGCCATAGTTGCCGGTGTGCTCCTTAGAGCCGCTCGCATGGTTGAACAGGGTAGTCTTGCCACAGTTGGGATTTCCCACCAAGGCAATCCGTATTGTTTTGGTAGTTGATGATGTTGGCGAAAAATCGGACTGCAAAACCTCTTCCGTCGATATAGTCTCATACACCTGGTCGTTGTCGTCCATGGTGATGTCTATCATCTCGGCTTCACTTCGTCGCAGCGATACATAGTAATCGAGTATTTTGTACTCGATGGGGTCGTTAAGAGGTGCGTTTTTTATCGCTTTTATCCTCTTCCCCTTGATGAAACCCATTTCGATAATGCGCTTTCGAAATGCTCCTTGGCCTCTCACATTGACGATTATGCCTTCATGGCCGTTCTGCAATTCGGATAATTTCATTAATATCAACTGTTGTTTATACTCTTACGCAAAAATAGTGCTAATGATAATCCTTGCCAATCACTATTTGTTGGTATTTTTACTACTTTTGTAATATTGTTAATCGGCATACTGTATCTGCATGAATGATAAAAATGATCCTTTTGGTGAATTGAAACGTCTGATTAGAGAGAATCGGGACAGGATAACCATATTGGAGGAGGAGATTGACATTAAACTTCAGATGGAGTATTATAAATACACCCGGGAGGCCAAGCGACGACGAAAATTAGTAGATACTGATGTGCTGATAGAACGGCTGTTCGATCAATCGGAAGATGCCGACAGAAAAAAAGAGACACTTGTGGATCTGGCATCAGCCAACGACGTGCTGGCTCTTCGCGCATTGGAGAGATTTAAAAATGATCCTTTGCCGGGATTCGAAAAATGGGCTGTTCTTGCCTGTCAGGAGTGTAAAATGCTTATCTCCAGTAACTTGCTTAACGACTCGCCGGTGTTTATATCTACCGGACTTGGTGGTAAGAATCTGAAACTCAGATATAGCCTGGGAATGGGTGCAGCCGGCGATGATGAGCTTACCGACTTCCAACAACGGATTATTAACTCAGAGATGGATTTTGCATTTAAAAATTGCGATTCTGAAATTGAGGAGTGTAACTTTAATGGTAAGATGGCTATCTTTACCGTTCTCATTCCGCTCGATATCGATGTGCGCGATTTGCTGACGGGTATCATAAAGAGCATCAATCAGTTCGGCTCTTTTCTCAAGGAATCTTTTATCATTACCAATATGCACAAAATAACTGTCGCACAAGTTGAAAAAGAGTTTGCAGAGATAGGCCAATTGGATGATGAAAATACAATGTTAAATTTTAATGATGATGAAGAGTAAAATAGTGAATATCGCCATTCAGGTGTTGCCTTTCTCCAAAAGTGCCGAAGCCTACGATATTGTAGATCGCGCCATAGATGTTATTGCACGCTCGGGAGTTAAATATCGCGTTACTCCATTCGAAACAGTGATGGAGGGCAGCTACAGTCAGCTTATGCAGGTGGTGGAGCAGGTGCAGGAGGTCTGTTTTGTTGCCGGTGCCGAATCGGTGCTGTGCAATCTTAAAATACAGTCCAACAGCAAAGGGTTGGTTACAATTGAAGATAAGACGGGTAAGTATGAATAAAAAAAAAGCACCATAAGGTGCTTTTTTTATCTTATATCCTCAAAATCTACATTCGAGTAAACCGATATGTCCTCATGGTCGTCCATCGATTCGGTGTCGGTCAACTCAAGCTGATTGGCCTTAATGTAATCAATCACCTCGCTGAGACCCTCTGTAAATTTCTCAAAATCTTCTTTGTACAGAAAAATTTTATGTTTTTCAAAATGAAAATTCCCATCGTTTTCAAACCGCTTCTTACTTTCGGTTATGGTTAAGTAGAAGTCGTTTCTGCGTGTAGTCTTTACATCAAAAAAATAGGTGCGTTTGCCCGCCCTTACTGCCTTTGAGAAGATCTCTTCCTTGTCTGTTTTTTCAAATTCGTCTTTATCAAATCCTTCCATCTTGTTGAATTTTAGGTGTCAAGTTGTAGTTTCAAAAATGGGCATTATTTTATAATAAACAAATTTTTTTATGAAATTTTTAAAAATATTGTTTTTTTGTTTTGTTTGTACGCCTCTTGATGAAAAGATTGATGTTGGACGAAAAAATCAGAATAAATAATTTTTAAATATTTCATGTATTGTTCCACCAAAAAAAAGCAATACTTTTGTAGTGCAAATTTAAAATGTTCTTTCAAGATGTTAAGTAGAAGATTGCTGAGGGTAAAAGTGATGCAGGTTATTTATGCCTATAACCAGAAAGGCGATAATACGCTGGATAAGGCAGAAAAAGAGTTATTTCACAGCATCTCAAAGTCCCATGAGTTGTATCATGCACAACTCCTTCTCCTGGTCGAGCTCCGTAGCTATGCCGAAAAGCGGATCGATGCAGGCCGCAATAAAATGCGTCCCTCAGCAGAGGATCTTAACCCCAACACACGCTTTATCGACAACCAACTGCTTGTTCAGCTGGCCAACAATAATATGCTTTTAGGGTATATCGGGCGCACCGGCCTTTCGTGGGTCAACCATCAGGACGTAATTAAGAATCTCTATCACGAAATTTGTGCCTCCGATATTTATAAGGAGTACATGAATCTCGAAATCTCCAGTTATGAGACTGATAAGAAGTTTGTGCTCAAACTGATGGAGAAGGTGGTAGCTCCCTACGAGGATCTTTACAATGTATTTGAAGAGCAAAGCATCTACTGGAACGATGAGGTGGAATTTATTGTGAGCATGGTGCTGAAAACACTCAAGTCGTTTGAAATGACAATGGGCGAGGATGCTCCTCTTTTGCCTGAATTTAAGGATGAAGACGATCTGGACTTTGTGAAGACTCTTTTCAGGAAGAGTATCGTAAATAATAAGGAGTCGTATGAACTAATTAAAAAATTCACCAAAAACTGGGATTTCGAGCGTGTTGCTTTTATTGATATAGTGCTGATGCAAATTGCACTTGCCGAAATTAGAGAGTTTCCGCAAATACCTGTTACCGTGACTCTTAATGAGTATATCGAGATTGCCAAATACTATTCTACTGCCAAGAGCGGTAATTTTATCAACGGTATTCTCGATAAGATTGTAGAGTATTGGAACAGCGAGAAGATTATCATGAAGCCTGTTAAACAGTAATGTTGCAATGGGTATCCGTCTGCTGATAATTTCGATTGTTGCATCATTTGCAGTTGCTTGTGGTAATGGTGTTTCCAAATATTCCGATCAAAAAGGAACTCCAAAGCTTGTATTTGAAACAAAATTGCATACTTTTGATGCCATCAAGCAAGATGATGTGATAGGGATATCCTATAAGTTTATCAATGAGGGCGATGGCCCGCTTGTGATTAACGAGGTGCGCAAAGGCTGCGGATGTACCAAAGTGGTCTATCCAAAACAGGCAGTGGCACCGGGTCAGACGGGTACTGTGGAGGTGATATTCGACAGTGCCGGTTTTTCTGGACGGCAGTATAAGAGTGTCGAAGTTTACAGCAATGACCCCTCAGGCCCAATCCAGTTAAGCTTTTCAACAATTGTATTAACCGATTATTAATATACAAAACAGATAATATGAATTTATTCTTACAAGCCGCACCAGGCCAGTCAGGTGGATGGATGTCGTTTCTGCCTTTCCTTTTGATTATTGTTGTGTTCTACTTCTTTATGATTCGTCCTCAGATGAAACGTCAGAAGGAGTTGCGCAAATACCGTGAGGGCCTTAAAAAAGGCGATAAGGTAATTACTTCCGGAGGAATGTATGGCAAAGTTGCCGAGGTGAAAGAAACTCGTGTTGTTCTTGAAGTTGCCGATGGCGTGAAAATAGAGTTCGACAAAGGTGCCATTATCATGGACATGAGCGATGCGCAGGCAAAACAGTAAATGTT
>JBDHYT010000185.1:0-5822 GCA_039811485.1 Marinilabiliaceae bacterium
GATACTGTGTTTTGCATCTGTTTCTGAAGCATGTAAAACAGGCTTTGTGTGGTAAAGTCCTGGTCGGTATGCTGCTCGTCACCAAGGTGCTGGAACGAAGTGTTTGATGTAAGGTCAAAATTGTCGGTATTCCATCTTACCACAAGAGCATCGGAAAAGAGCTTGCGGTCGTAGCTGCTCTCGATATCGTAACTTACAGGGAATGTGGTGCTTGTCTTGCTGTCGTAAACTGCATACGGATATCCTATCTGCCGGCTGTCCTCGAATGATGCAATGTTTTCGATTGAAAAATTGGGGTTAAAGCTGTAAATCAGTTTGTTGCGGGCACTCCATGAGTCAAGCTTATCAACCAGTGAGTTCAGGTGAACGTTTCTGAAATAACCGTCGTTATGCTTGTAATTAAGTGACAATGAGTAGCCAAACTTCTCTTTTACAGCATTATATATACCTGCATTAAAGTTGTATGCTCCGTAATTACCTGCCGTAGCCCGTGCCACTACACCCGGGTTTTCGAATGGTGAGCGTGTGCGTACAAGCAGTATTCCACCCATGGTGTTACGGCCGTACATTGTTCCTTGTGGACCGCGCAGAACCTCTATCCGCTCCACATCAAAGAAGTCGAAATCAAAGGCCGACTTCTCCATATATGGCACATTATCAACATAAAGACCAATCGATGGTGAGTTCAGGCGCGAACCAATACCGCGGATATATACCGGGGCTGTAAGTTTTGAACCATATTCGGGCATAAACAGATTGGGAGCCATATATGATATGTCGCGCAACGATTCGGGGCGATAATCCTCAAGCATCTTTTTGCTCATTATTGTTGATGCTGTGGGCAGTTGCTTGATTGTCAATGGTTCTTTGTTTCCGTTGATGGCAACCTCAGTAAGCAAAATGTTTTTTACCACCGTAGTGTCGGTTACACCGTCATTTTTACCTTCGTTATGGCTTGTGATTGATGCTGAAGCATAAAAATTTATAAAAAACAGAAATAGTATTGGGTAGGAGATATATCGTATCATATAGTTTTATATTCTTTTATTCGCAAAGTTAATGGTGTTAACATGTTGACCCCTGGAAGATTCAATTGTTTGTGGGTTTAAGTTCCTGAATCGGAGTTACAGTACTTCTGATTAATCAGGGTTCTGTTAATCAGGCAATAAAAGAATAAGGAGGCGGAAGTGAGAATGTAAAACGGATAAACGACCGGCCTGTATCGATGCAGGCGGCACACTTAAAAACATGCCTAACAAAAGTATCAGGCGGAGTTATTTTTAGTTTTTGTTCGGTAATCTCTTCAGCATAAACAAAATAGTGGTAGTCGCTTGAAGAGATATCCTGATTACTGTTGTCTGTTTGAATAATATGTACACTTTCGGATGCAAGTAACGAAGCATCGTCAATCTGCATTTTGTTGCCCTTACCGCCGGCAAGGAAGAGACACAGATAGGCGATCATCATTACCACATAGGGCGCAAGAGACGAAAGTGAGCCTAACAGAAACATATATTCATTTTACAGCATCAAAATTGCCTAATCTTTTCATTTTTACCAAATATGCGATAAATTATTTTCATGACAAATTTTATGTTTTTGTATAAATTGGTGGAAAATGTAATGAAATATTTGTGAAGCTATTAGCCTTCTACTCAGCCACATGGTTTATATGAAATCAGTGTGTGAATTTGTTGTTGGTTTCATTTATATCTGTGTTTCAGGCTTTTTTTTGTAACTGTTTTTACAATGAAAAAAGGAGACCTTGAAAGGTCTCCTTTGAGAATTAAATGCTTATATTTTAATTCTGAAGAACTATTGAAAATTCTTTAGGTGCAGCCATTATAGCTCCGTCCTTGTCAAAATTAGCCTCATCGTATTTTCCTGCGGGTAAGTCGCTCAGTGTATAAGCATTACATTTTCGGCCAACCACAATCTCTTTAGCCAAAGCGGTAGATACCAAACTTCCTACCACATTACCAATAAGTGTTCCTGTGTTAACAGATGTGTTTACGGTTACTTCTCCTATTCTGTGAAAAAGTATTTCATCAGTTTTGGCCGATTTGAGTGCGTATTCAACTTTTACTATTACCTTACTGGCAATTGCTGATTTAGTCCACTGATGTATTGTTGTGAAAAGGACCGCATCGATACCAAATACTTCTCCGAATTTTTTCACTGAGTTGTCCACAAACATCTCAGCATCGTAGGCACTCTCTTCTTTTAGTATTTCCATCGATAACACTGGAGGAAGTATGTAATAGCCTTTTAATGCGATAGGTGAGGCAAGTGTACTATAAAAGAATTCCTTGGCTTCCACTTTTGTGCTTCTGTTGATTGGAGGCATCACTAATATTGAAAGTGGCTTCTCTTCATACAGGTTTTTGTAAGCCTCCTGTTTTGGAATTGGTTTCGTTACGTCACACGATGTAAATGCCAAAATTCCGATTGCAAATATTATAAGTTTTTTCATCGCTCCATTCTTTTTAAAATTAGACCTAAAAAGTATGATGATTCAGGATAAAGGGCAATCTCTTTTTTAATAAGTTCTGCGCCTTTCTCTACTTCTCCTTTCTGAATTAATAAAAACCCATAATCGGCATATAAACCCGGAGGTGGTACCTGACGAGAACCTGTTTTTAGAATTAATTCATCATAAACCTTAAGTAATTGGTCTAATGACTGCTCATCACTTTTTTTTGTATATTGATAAATTGCTTCGTCATAACCGTTGTAGTTATATAGAGGCTTTTGAGTTGTGCAGGCACTTCCCACCACAGTCAGCATTATCAAAGAGGCAAATAATCTCATGGTAATACAATTTTTTCTGTTTCCTGAAGATCAACAATTACATTTTTCTCATATATAGTTTGTCCATTACTTGTAACTTTGAGGTTGTGTTTACCCGGGCTTACTTTAAATACCGGTGCTTTACGCTGCAATTTTTGCTTGTAAACTTTTTGAACTTCAAAGTTTTGTTGGTTATCTATAACGAGTGTGACATTGTTGGTGTATTTGCCGCCTTCTGTAAGGATTATCACAAAACCGGTATCCTCTTTCCCCGACGACATTGTTTTGTATTGATGAGGGCTGCATGCTATCATCAATAAAGAAATTAAGGCAATATATAAATATTTCATTTTACTGTTTTTTAGAGATGTTGTTACTAAAAATTATTTTTTGTCGGTAATATAGTAGTTCGATAGCTTATCAGCAGAGATAGTGCCTTCGGAAAGGGTTGCTATCGAAATCTCATCCTGAATTGTGCTGCCAAGTGTTTGTATTACAGTTATTTTACCAACAACCTTGCCCGGAAGTTCTATGTTTAATCCAGTTTGTGGGTTTTTAACCGAGCGGCCACGTTCCATAACTTGAAAAGTGTCACCGGCTGAAATTCCTTGTGATGCACCACCGGAAATGATATAACTATCATCCTCTACGCTCAGAATATAGGCTTTCCAAGGATTGTCCATGCATTTGAATACTACATTTTCAACCAGCTGGCTTATTGCAGCTGTTATTGCTTTGTCTGCAAGTGTTGCATCATAATCGGCAGTTGTACCTAAACCCATTACCTTTTTGTCTTCTACTTCGGCCTCTCCTTTAGCTTCGCCACTGTAAATAATCATTCCTGTTGATACATCAACCAAGCGTATGCTGACTCCTGCTTCAACAACCTGTTTTTTACTGCTTGACAATAGTTTTTGATTGCCTATTGTTTTACGACCAAACTCTGTAATTGAACCGATGATAAGATAATCAGCTCCAATCTGGTTAGAAACTGTTCCGGCTGTGTTCATCTCCTGGACTATTTTATCGTAATCCTGTCTTTCAACAAAAATAAATTTTTCTGTTGCAGCTAACTTTGTAGCCAGGATGTCTGATGCCTGTTTTCCCATGGGATCGTTGTTCTTATCGTAAAAGACACTTTTGGCGTATTGAGTTTCATTAGAGAAACGCCCAATAGCCGCTTTGCGTTTCAACGATTTGCCATCCTGTGAGAACGCAGCTATGTGCGATAAAACCAAGATGACAGAAACTAAAAAGGTTCTTAATTTCATTGTTTTAGGTTTTTAGTTAATAAATGTTTAGTCTCACTAATAGAAATTTGCTAATACAAATATATGTTTTATTACGATTTGTTAGTTGATTTGAAGTGTTAAAATTGTTTTTTTAAGTTTAGAGGTTGTAAGTTGCTTTGATTTTGTGTCTTAAATCATTTAGTGTTTATTCCTTCTAATTCAACGTCTGTAAGTTTTTGTTTGAATAATTATGCTTAAGTTTGATAGTTTCTTTTAGTTAGCAAGGCTAAATCTCTTAACCAATTAACTACCAAAATTAAAATAATAACTGCATCATAATAATCCTTCGACATACACATTATTATCGGGATACCAATGACAGTTTTACCCCATTATCAATATATCATACTCAATTTTTTTGATACCCACACATGGCGCCCGTGGTTCCAGATAACTATAATTTGAAGTCCTGTGCTGATTTTAGTGGATGCTGTTTTGACTCCGGCTGGAGTCGTATGTCTATAGAACTTATCTTGTTGCTAAACTACCGACCCCGGAGTGGGTCGCACATTAGTCTGCTTTATTTTTATCCTTAATCTATGTGCTGAGTCAATACAACAAACTCTATCATATATCATTTACTTTTTGTGTACCAATTAATTGTGGCTTCTCTTGTGACAATTCATTATAATTTTCCATCAAATTTTCTATATATTTCTCATGTTTTGATTATATTATAATCTGAAAAATGATTAAAATATAATCAAAACCGGGAATGTATCTTAATTGTCATTCATATTACAGTCTTCGTTATGGAACCCTGTCGCCTCAGCAACTGGTGGAATCAGCAGTTCGTCTGGGTGTGAAAACTCTTGCTCTTACCGATATAAATAACTCATCGGGGATATTTGATTTTGTTAAAACCTGCTACGACAATAACATCCGTCCCATTGTTGGTATGGAGATGCGGAATGATAACAGGTTGCTCTACACTCTCCTTGCCCACGATGCCGTTGGTTTTGAGCAGATAAACCGTTTTTTGAGCCGGCATAACCTTTCTGGTGAGCCGCTTCCCGATCGTGCACCTCTGCTGGAAAATTGCAGTGTGGTATATCCTATGGCTGCAGCTGAAGGAGTGGAGTTGGGACACAATGAATATGCAGGAATAAGGGTTATAGAACTAAATAAACTTGTTACTTCACCATTGAGGCATCATCGGGATAAACTTATTGCATGGCAGCCTGTTACCTTTGCCAATAAGGCCGGGTATGAGCTGCACCGGCATCTCAGGGCAGTCGATAGGAATACTCTTCTGAGCATGGTGGCGGCTGGTGATTGTGCCGCATATTATGAGGTGATGGTGGAGGAGGAGCGCATCAGAAAAGCTTTTGAGCACTATCCGGAGTTGTGGCAAAATGCTGAGAATATTGCTGCCAGGTGTGGTTTTGATTTTGATTTCAGGAGAGTTAAAAACAAGCAGGTGTTTACCGATAGCCGTGCCACCGATAAGATGCTGCTCGAACGGCTTGCCCTTGAAGGACTTAATCGTCGCTATGGAGCAAATAACTCTGTTGCCCGCGAACGGGTAGAGAAGGAGCTTCATATCATCAACACCCTGGGTTTTTCATCCTATTTCCTTATTACCGACGATCTGCTGCGTTTTGCAGCTTCGGCAGGTATTTATCATGTGGGGCGCGGCAGCGGTGCTAACAGCGTGGTTGCCTACTGCCTTGGTATCACCGATGTTGATCCCATCGAACTGAATCTCTATTTTGAGCGTTTTCTCAATCCTAAGCGTAC
>JBDHYT010000186.1:0-5817 GCA_039811485.1 Marinilabiliaceae bacterium
TTACCACCACCTGCAACACCCAATCCTTCAAGCACTTCGGCACTAATACGCGAGCGATCCTTAAACCGCAGAAGCATTGTTGTGGTAGGGATAAATATTTTATTGTCGGTACTGCTGATACCCATCTCGTCGGAGGCCGATGCTGTAAAATCGCGCCGTTCGGCCACTCCAATCACCTTAAGCCACACCTGTCCGCATTTTATCTGCTGACCAACAGGATCGGTCTGGTTAAAAAACCTCTGACGGATATTATCTCCAATGATACATACAGCTATTCCCTTTTCACTCTGTTCACCCGAGAATACGGTACCCTGCGCAAGTGCAACATTCAGGATTTCAAAATATTCGGAAGAGACGCCTTCAAGCACTACCGGATAGTTTTTTCCTTGCTGGATGGCGTAAGTGCTGAGTGATATCACAGGACTGATGCTTTTGACCGATGGGATAGTATTTTTTATCGATTCGGCATCGAGTAGGGTAAGTCCGCGCGAGAATCGCTTACGCCCTTCGCCGCTCTCATCACTTTGCGAATCGGGTGATAGCAACGATTGAGTGCTGGGTGTTACAATTATATTGTTGACACCCACAAGCTTAATCTGCTCAAGTACCTCCTGCTGAGCCCCTTTTCCGATGGCAAGCATACTGATAACCGCAGCCACACCAAACATAATACCGAGGGCCGTAAGCATCGATTTCACCTTGTTGGCCAAAATTGCTTCTACTGCAATGATTACATCGTGAAAATAACGATTGTACAATCTAATCAACTCTCTCATTGGGCATTGGGATTACGTGGCATTCTATTTCCCGATCTCTGTCCACGTTCGGCCTGGTCGCCAAATTTTGGCCGGTGTCCCGGTCTCGATAATGTGTCTTTAGCCGGATGTTTCATCTGCTCGAGCTCCTGCTCCTTTTTCTCTTTTATCTGACGGTAGATATCATCGCCTGCCATTGGCCAGGAGTTATAGTCGGCCGGGATGGTCAGCATCACCTTATCACCCTCTTCAACACCCTGTCTTACAACTACAAAATTCTCGTTCTCCTCTCCTTTCTCAATTATCTGCCTGCTCTTTTCGCGCTTATGAATACGATACACATAGCTGGTGCTGTCATTCGAGAATATTGCATCCTGCGGAATGTAAAGCACCTCGGTAAGAGTGGCTGTCTTAATCACATTCATGGTGGTCATTGCCGGTCTCAGGTCGGGGTCCGAACCATGAATCTTCACTATCACCTCAAACACCTTAGAGTCGCCTCCCGGCAGGGCTTGGCCTATATTGGCCACCGATGTTACTACTCCCTGGAATTTCTTCTCCGGAAAGGCATCGATACCAACTTCAACGGATTGTCCTTTTTTGATTTTCGATATATCTATCTCATTGATATATGTTTTGGATATCATCGACGACAGGTCGGGAAGTTCGGTAATCTGAGGAGCCCAGCGGCTGACTGTTGATCCGGCTTTAATTTTTTTACCAAATCGGTCGAGGCTGTAGATAACCATACCGGCTTGTGGTGCTTTTATCTCGAGTGCTCCAAACAGCTTGTTGATGTCGTCAACTTTCTCCTGTTCGCGTCGCATATCTTCGCGAGCACGCATCACCTTGTACTCATCCTGTTTCTTTTTCAAGTCGTAATTGCGATGTTGCTGATCCAGGTCGCGTTCGGCACGCTCAAGGTCGAGTGCTGCCTGTCGTTTTACTGCAGGCGACTCATATACCGATTGCTCAACTACCAATCTCTTGGTCTCTACGGCAACTTTTGCGTTAAGCAAATCGTCGCGCAAATTACTAAGGTTCATGCTTGTATCCAGTTTGGCATCGTCAAGGGCATCGACGGTTTTTTGCAAATCCTCGCGAGCCTTCACCAGCAGTTCGGCTATTGCACTATGGTCGAGTGAAGCCACATATTCGCCCGAATCTACCACTGTACCCTCATCAACAATGGCCGAAACTTTAATTTCGTAGATTCGCAGCTGCCTGCTCGATAGTTCGGCCGGCACATTGATGGATACACTTTGAGATGCCTGAAGCTGACCGGTGGCATACACCAGAGACTCAAACTCGCCCTTGGCAACCCCAATTTCAATCTGCGAGGTACTGTCGCCTCCCCGCCGGCTAATCACCATATATGCAGCAAGCAGAATTGCCAGTGCTGACACAAGGATGACTAATGGTTTTCTAAATCGTTTAATCATAGTCTGTTATTGTCGTTTTTATATTTAGCTAAAATAGCAATAAAGAGATTGTAATTCAAAGACAAAGGTCAGTCAAAAACGACTGACCTTTGAAATTTGGAAACATTTAACTTTTCTATAACATCTGCCTGATGTCGCCAATAATTTGATTTGCGAGTGCCGAGGCATCATCCATCGTACGTGCCTCGGCATAGATACGGATAATTGGTTCGGTGTTCGATTTACGCAGCTGAACCCATTTGGTAGGGAAATCAATTTTCACACCATCGATATCGTTTATCTGCTCCGAGGAGTATTTATTTTTGATTTTCACCAAAATAGCGTCAACATCAACGCCTTCGGTAAGTTCAATTTTATTTTTACTGATGAAATATTCGGGATATTTTGCTCTAAGATCGGAACAACGTTGCCCCGACTCGGCCAGATGAGTCAAAAACAGTCCTATTCCCACAAGAGCATCGCGTCCGTAGTGACTCTCGGGATAGATAACGCCACCATTGCCTTCGCCGCCTATTACTGCATTTGTCTCCTTCATTTTGGCAACAACATTAACCTCGCCAACGGCAGCAGCCGTGTAAATACCGCCATGATTGCGGGTTACGTCACTCAAGGCACGCGACGACGACAGATTGGAAACGGTATTTCCCTTATCGTGCGAAAGCACAAAGTCGGCAACGGCAACCAGAGTATATTCTTCGCCAAACATTGTTCCATCCTCATTAACGATAGCCAGGCGATCGACATCCGGATCGACCACAAAGCCAAGATGGGCCCCCTTTTCCTTTATCACTGCCGATATCTCGGTAAGATGCTCAGGCAGAGGCTCAGGGTTGTGAGGAAACTCACCATTGGGCGTGGTATAGAGTTCTACAACCTCTTTAACGCCAAGTTTCTTGAGCAGTTTTGGCAAAACTATCCCTCCCACGGAATTTACACAGTCGATGACCACTTTAAAACCGGCTTTCTCGATCGATTTTTTATTCACAAGTCGCAAAGCCAACACATGGTCGATATGGAAGTCGGTATAATCCTTCACCGTCACTTTGCCCAACTCATCAACCGATGCGTATTCAAAGGCCTCACGTGCAGCGATGTCAAGCACTTCGGCACCATCGGCACCTGTAAGGAATTCGCCACGGTTGTTTAGCAACTTCAGTGCGTTCCACTGGCGCGGATTATGGCTGGCGGTAAGAATAATCCCGCCATCAGCCTTCTCGGCAGTAACTGCAAGTTCGGTGGTAGGTGTTGTTGCCAGCCCAATGTTTACCACATCAATGCCAAGTCCCTGAAGGCTTCCCACAACTAAGTTATTGACCATTTCGCCCGATATGCGTGCGTCACGTCCAACTACGACAGTAACCCTTTTGCTGCCTGCCTGCTGCTTTATCCAGGTTCCGTAGGCCGATGTAAACCGCACTACATCAATAGGCGACAGCCCTTCTCCCGGTTTTCCTCCTATGGTTCCTCTGATACCGGAAATAGATTTTATAAGTGTCATCTTGTATTTAATTAAATCGTGAACGACAAATGTAAGGAATAAAAATTGTTTAAATAGTTGAAATTTGTCACTATTTCGCCCCAATTTCTTTCAATCGCCAATTTATGCAACTCCAAGAGGACTCAATAAAAACTGTGAGAAAGAAATAAAAGCACCCAAGTGAGTAAAATCTAACACATTGGCAATGTTTTTGTAACAATTTGAATGATATGCAAAATTTCAGGATTCAGGGTGTTGGTTTGATTGTTTTTCACCAACTTTGCATCCGTAAATTTTACATCTCGGATATATCTGATTTAAACATCAAATGGAAAGAAAAAAATCATTCAGAGGCAACTCGTCACATGATGCTCCACGACGCGAAAGGGGCAACAGCGAGAGAGCCGAAAGGGGCCACAGGACGTTTGACGACCGCCGCAGAGGCAGTGCCCGCAAAGAAGATGGCAATGAATCTAACTCACCATCAAGAGGTTATCGCCGTGACGGCAACAACCAAAGAAGCGAATTCAGACCAGGAGCCGGCTCTTTTGGCAAAAATGAAACGAAAAGCAGGTTTGCAAAACCCGAAAGGAGAGAATCTAACGATAACCGCCAGAGGGAATTCAGACCCGGATATAATGAGGAGCGGCCAACCAACCAGAACGGACGCAACAGCGGAAAAAAACCGGGATTTGGCAGCTCGAGTCGCAACAGCGAGGAGAGAAAACAGTGGCGCTCATACGCCTCCGACCGTCGCTCATGGGATGGACGCACCAATAACGACAACCGGGAGGATTACGCAAACAACGAAAAACATGAAAAAGTTGTACGCAACTATATAAAGAAAAAAGAGAGCAACACCACTACCGCCAAGGTCGAGAAAGATCCTAACCAGATGAGGCTCAACAGGTTTATTGCCAACTCAGGAGTTTGTAGCCGCAGAGATGCAGATACGCTGATTCAGAATGGCGAAATAACCGTTAACGGACAGGTTGTAACTGCCTTAGGAACTATTATATCGAAAGATGACATAGTAAAATATAACGGCAAAAAATTAGATGCTCAACGCAAAGTTTACATATTGTTAAATAAGCCCAAAGGTGTGGTAACCACAGCCGATGATCCTGAAGAGCGCACCACAGTAATGGATATCATTGCCGACGCATGCGATGAAAGGGTTTACCCCGTTGGAAGATTAGATCGCAACACCACAGGCCTGCTTCTAATGACCAACGATGGCGAGCTGGCAAAGAAACTCACCCACCCCAAGTATGAGTGTAGGAAAATATATCATGTATTTGCCAACAAGTCAGTTAAAGAGGAGCATCTGTTCCAGCTGGCCGAAGGCATCACCCTTGATGATGGCCCAATAAATGCCGACAAGATAAGCTATGTTGAGAGTGGCGATAAATCGCAGGTTGGAGTTGAAATCCACTCAGGCCGTAACCGAATTGTTCGCCGCATGTTCGAACATCTTGGTTATGAGGTTGAAAAACTCGACAGAGTCTATTTTGCCGGACTAACCAAAGTAGGTATTCCTCGCGGCAAATGGCGCTTCCTCACCGAAAAGGAGATATCGAAACTAAAGGCAGGCTTTTTTAAGTAACAGCAAAAAGCCAATAACACGTTTCAAAACAAAATAATCTCCCGCCGCTTTCGCAGATAACACCACAACATGGTGACAAGATGTGTAACCGACGGGAGAATAGTTTTGTAACAAACTACCTTTTCTGATACACTATTTCATTTTCAGTTTCTATTATCAGCTATGTCGGTAAACAACAAAATAAAACTCATAGTTCTCGACCTTGACGGAACACTAACCAACTCGAAAAAAGAGATTTCGCAGGCAAATAAAAAAGCACTGATGAAAGCCCAGCAAATGGGAATTAAAATAGCATTGGCCTCGGGAAGACCTACCCCAGGCATCACAGCTCTGGCACAACAACTTGACCTACATATTTTTGGAGGATACATTCTTTCGTACAATGGTGGTCAAATAATAGACTGCTCCAATAAAACCATCGTATATCAGAACACACTTCCCGACAGTTTGCTGCCGCACCTTTACAATACAGCCGGCGATTTTGAACTGAGCATCATCAGATACGAAGACGACATCATCCTCACTGAGGCCGAAAAC
>JBDHYT010000187.1:0-5789 GCA_039811485.1 Marinilabiliaceae bacterium
GTGTTGATAAATACGTGTTCCGATTCGCTGCGTGCACCATGCACCGAATGATAATGCTCGTTTAGGCCAGGTACAAACAGCGTAGCCGAACCGTCGGATGATAGCTCAATTTCGGGGTTAATGAATTTTAAATCGTCGGTGGGAATCATTGTTTGCGATTGCCTTTTATTGTTAATATTGCTATGGTTGCCGCCTGAAGCACTCTGCTTGGTATGATACTCATCATCAGATGTTTGACCTTGGTGGTTTTAAATGGAACTTTCCTGTGGACCACAGCTGTGAACCAGGTTGAGAGGATTGAGCCTTTTATAACGCTCGAGAGTGTGATAGCCCACCAAATTCCATACATGCCGAGTAAGGATGGTTGCATCAGCAACATTGCCAGCGGGATGCGCAACCCGGTAAAAATAATTCCTACAAGCGAAGGCGGTATGGTGCGGCCAACGCCGTTGAATGCACCTCGCGATAGGATTTCCACTATCATAAATATCTGGGATACAGCGAGTATCTTAAGGTAGGTGACACCCATCCCGAGTGCAACAGGTTCGTTGAGGAAGACTCCAAATATCTCTTTACCAAAAAATATGAACGAAACCGTGGCACCAGCTCCCAGTGCCAGGCCAACACCCAGTGCAACCGCAAAACCTCGTTTGATGCGTACCCAGTTGCCGCTGCCGTAGTTCTGGCCGGTGAATGCCCCAAGTGCGGTGGCCAGCCCTGATGCTGTCATCCACGATATTGCCTCTATTTGGGCACCAACACTTTGTACTGCTAATGGTACGTCGCCCCATTGGGTTATTAACCTTGCCAGCACCATTGCAAAAACCGAAAACATTGCACCTTCGGCAGCCACCGGAAATCCCAGTTTGAAAATATTTAACGATATCTTTTGTCTGATTTTGAATTTCCTGAAACTGAGCGGTATATTCTCTCTTTTGATAAATAAGCCGTTGATAAACAGGAGTGAAACAAATATTTGAGCTATTACGGTAGCCACCGCAGCTCCTTTAACACCCATTGGGCTGATTGGTCCCAGACCGAAAATTAGCAGCGGGTCGAGTACTATGTTGGCAAGTAACCCTGCGAGCAGATAGTAGAAAGGCTGACGGCTGTTGCCTGCTCCGTTGTAGATTCCCTGAAGTGTGGGATTGGTAAAGGTGAATAGAAAGCCAAAACTTACTATGCGGAGGTATAGCGTTGCATCCGATTGTACATAGGTGCTTTTAAGATTTAACATGCCAATCATCGACGGCGCATTCACCAGCGTAAAGGTGGTGTAGATGGCGGTGAGTATGAGTGCCCATACCACTGCGTGGCGCGCATACTCCGAAGCCCGGGCCATATCGCGTCTGCCAATCGACTGCGAAACTCCAATCTCGGCACCAATACGTGTGATAAGCAGCAGTGATGTACCGAACCAGCTGAAAAAACTTGCCGCACCCACCGATGCTACAGCCTCGCTGCCCAAACGGCCAAGCCACATCATATCTGTCAGATTATAAGCCATCTGCATAAATGATGTTCCTATAATCGGCAACGATAATTTAATAAGATTACCCAGAATAGGCCCTTGTGTCAGATCTTTTACCCTTTGCATGGCGCAAAGTTATAAAAAAAGGCTGCCTTTCGGACAGCCTTGCAGTATCTACTTTTACTTTTTTAAAGTATTATCTTTTTTATTGTATTGCCAACCTTGACTATATATATCTGACCTTTCGTAAGTTGCAGAGTGTTGCGTCCTGGTTCGGCAACTTTCGATGCCACCTGGCTGCCAGTGATGTTGAACACATCTATCTTGCTGCCTGCACGCGTTGTTGTTACCACCAGTAGTCCTCCTTCTACAGATATGGTGTCGGTCAGCCTCTCCGGCTCCTTCACCGATGTGGATACCGGCACCGACAGACTGATATTGTCGATTCTGATTTTGACGGTGCTGGAGTTTCCTGAAGCCTTATGGTAGTTGAAGCCTATAAAACCAGCTCCTCTGATTCCGGCGATTGGCAAATCAATGCCTCTTGCCCAACTGTTGGCAGTAGCCTGTCGTTTGCTGGGTGTAAGCACTGTTTTCTCCACATCGCCGTTGTTTATTCTGATGTAGTAAACGTTGAAGGATGTGTTTTCGTTTGTATTAACAAATGCCTGGTCGAATCTCAGTTTCGTGCCGCTCTCCAGTTTGTCGAAATCGATGGCTGGCGTAACAACCCAAAAATCGTTTACGTCGGTACTGCCTTTAACAGCAGAAATCTCAATATACTTATTTGCCGAAGTGCCTTTTACACTCCAGTAAGCATCGCCTTTTAATGCCATATTCAGCCATAGTGTCTCTTCAAAATCATTGTTTAGAGTTGCATTTTCAAATGTTTGTGTAAGAGTTGTTACGGGTGCCGACATATCGAAATCGTCAGTGCCGAACTCACCGGTTCCTTTGCCCGATATGGTAATTTCCAGCGGAGAGGTGGTGCCACCACCCGAAATAGTAAGTTTGGCAGTGTGTATTCCTCCCTGGATTGGCGAAAACACTATTTCGAGACCAAAGCCTCCTTCCTGCATCAGCTCCTCTTTGGTGATGGTAGTTCTATCGGTTGCAAAAGGTGTGGTTAATGTTCCGATTGTTACGTCGGAGGTGAGGTTGATGCCTTCAATAACAACTGTTGCTCTCTGTTGTGTGCCACATTCGGTATTGCTGAAAATCAGAGCCGATGCTGCATCGATAAATGGTGCCGATGGGTTGATTAGTGAATGAATGCCGAAGTTGGCGAACAAATCGTCGTCGCTATAGTTGATAACTTTAATGGTTCGCCATTGATTTGGGTTGTAACTAATTGAAGGAGTGATGATAAACGGCTTTCTGATGAGTGTTATATCTTCGCCCCACCATTCGTTTTTACCGGCATATCCCACTACGTCAATAAGTTCTTCACCTTTAAACAGTGCCACTGCATCGTTGCCGTTGAAGTTGAGCACGGTGTTGTTGGTTATGTTGGCATTTGCCTTTATTGAAGCCTTTGCACTGGAATGGACGGCAGTAAAGCAACGTCCGTTTTCAAGAGTTCCGCTCAATGGCAGAGTGGTGACAAAACCACCGGCTCCGTCATGCTCGAGCCTTAACGAATATTGTGCAAGGTCGATGGTGTTGCCGGTTCCGTTGTATAACTCTATCCCTTTGTTGTTTTGCATCCCTTCAACATACTGTGTTATCATCAGGTCGGTTGATGTTTGTGCAGTGATGGAGTTAGCGAATAACACTATTGTCGAAAGTGATAAAATAGTAAATATTCTCATGTTTTCTTTTATTTTCAATATGTTATAAATATAATATTTTTTTGTGATATCAATATCGTTTGTTAAAAAATATCCGCAGAAACATAAACTATGTAAGCTTTTGTTCTGCGGATAATACTTTGAGGCTGTTAAGTTTTTGCTTAGCAGCTGTTATTGTTCGTTAGATTATAGAGCAACCTTTTTGATGGTTTGGCCTATTTTTACAATGTAAATCTGTCCTTGTGGCAGTGTGATTACATTACGTGCCGAGTCGGCTGTTTGTGTGGCAACACGCTGGCCTGCAATATTGTAAACCTCAATCACTGCTCCGTTGGTTTGTGTCTCAACCACAATCTGACCTTTTTGTACGTAGATTGACTGGTTGCCGGCATCAGGATTTTTAACTGATGTAGGAACTCCAAGTTTCACATTGTCAATTCTGTAGCTGGCAGCAGTTGTAACACCCTCAACACGGTTGTAGTTGAATGCAATAAAGCCTACGCCTGTTATTCCCGAAATATCAGCTGTTGTCTCCACCCATACGTTGTTTTCGGTTGCTGTTTTGTCCAAGGTAAGTTTGGTTTTAACCACGTTGCCGCCATTTACTGCAATGTGATATACACCAAAGGTTGTACTTTCTACTGCACCAAAAACTGCCTGGTCGAATCGGAACTTTGCACCAGCAGGAAGATTGCTGAAGTTGATGGCTGGTGTAAGAAGCCAGATGTCATATTCCTGGCTGCTTGGATTTGTAGAAGAGAATGCAGTAGCCTGAATATATCTATCTGTGTTGCCAGTCTCTTTGTTGTCGAAGGTTTTACCTTGCCAAACCCTGTCACCTTTAACGGCTATATTAGCCCAACCTGTAGCAGCAAAGTTTACGTTGTTGGTTATATCTTCAAAATCGTATGAAACTGCAGTAACAGGATTTGTTACATCAAAATCAGAAACAACAAAGTCGCCACCAGCATTACCCGAAAGTGCTACAGTAACTGCCGATTCAAGACCACCACCACTAATGGTAAGAGTACCTGAGTGAGCACCGCGGGTTGTTGGTGCAAACTTAACCGGAATATCAAAGCCTGCAGTTGCATCGGCTTGCGACACAGTAGTTACAGTGGTTGAAAATGCATCACCCGAAACAGCAACAGTTAAGTTACCGGTAAGGTTGCTACCTTTGATGTTGATGTTTTCGGTTGCTGAGGTGTTGATTGCTATTGGAGCAAACACTACCGAAGATTGAACAGCTAAACCTGGAGAGGAGGATTGACCAGAGATAACTTTAAGGTTCTCTAAGAAAAACCTGGCTTTACTCGCTTGCTTACCTTCAAATTTAATTTTGGTGTTAGCAGTGCCGCCTGTTAAAGATAATGTGTATTTTTTTAATATATAATCAGCTTTAGGAAGGTCTGTAATAGTGTGGATTAATACTCCATTCAATAATATTTTTAGTTCCTGGGCATCGCCACTCCAAGCCATTGATTCAAATTCAAGAGTAAACGCACCACCATTTGCCGATAAATTTATTGCTGGTGTTTCAATCCATCCGAGTTTTGAACTCGATCCCATTTTTGCAGTTCCTCCTGCTTGATAAACCATGTCTCCAGTCCAGCCAGGACTCTCTGTATAATCATTTAATGAAGCAGCAATATTGCTTCCATCTGCTCCACTACCAGTTCCCCCCTTGGTGAACTTGTCAAAATTTTCGGAGAATACGACTCCTTGACCCATCACGCTCGCGCTCATAGAAAACAGAGCAGCTGCCAGGGTTAATAATCTGAGTTTTTGTGTAAAAATTTTCATAAACGTTCTTTTTGAGTTAAAATTAAATTTGTAGTGTAAATTTAAGAATAAATATTGTAATGCAAAATTAGATTATCAAATTTACGATTATATTATGTCGCAATTACATTTTGGTTAACATGTAATAGTGGCTAATTGTGGAGTTTCTCGCCTCGGCTGCAAGCCTTAGAACTATCTGGGAACGGAGCGGTTAAAACGCAATGCTGTTTGAGATTCGGGTTAATTTACCCCTTGTTTCTTGGCAGAGCCAAGCGGCAAAGCCGAGCGGCAACAAGGGGTTGTTGGTCAGGCATTTGCAATGCCGTAATTATTACCGAATCGAGTTCATTGCGTTCAGCGGAGAGGAGTTATAGTTCTTAGGTGAGCAGGAGTTCATTATGAATTGTCAATTATCAATTATCAATTGATTAAGTCCGGCTTGAGGACAAAGAGACAGTGCAATTACCTTTTCGTTTTGTGCTGCCACTATCGGGCAGGAAACGTGGCGTGCGTGTTCCGTGGGTTGAAACCCACGGTTATGCATGGTCTGGCTCTCCGAGCCGGGGAACACGATGCCTAAATACCCTTCTTGTAACATGCTACCAACCTGTCGCCACTCTGATGCTTTCAAACCATACCGGAGCGTCCCCTTTAGGGGATTGATGGTTCGACGGGCACGTCACCCTGAGTTTTTACCCAAAAATTTGGTCATAATGTGTTGATGACAGGGGGAGAAAGTTTTCTTA